>NZ_CAXAVM010000195.1:0-12765 GCF_963972345.1 uncultured Gimesia sp.
CAGCTCGTAAGCCCCATTCTTATCTGTCGTGCGCCTATACATGATTGTTGGTTGCGCGCTGAAAGTACGGGCTCCAGGCGAGGGTCGCTGATTCTCCTTGAGTTTGACTGAGCCATGACCACGCAGGAAGATGTAGATCTGTTGCCCTGCCACCGGTTTCTGCTGTGGCCCCATCGTCACGCGACCATGGAGCCGCGTGGCGGGAACGAACTGGAAATCCAGGTCGGTGACCGGATGATGCGGCAAGACCGCGAAGCAGGTGTGTGGTACGGAAGCCTGAGTCTGGTCCCCTGCGACCACCAGGTAAACCATGTACGGCCAGGCTTTGATGGTATAGCGTCCGTTGGCGTCCGTTGTGACAGTTTCACGAAAAGAATCGATCTGATACCCGACTCCGGCTGCGGTAACCGTAATCCCTTTGGCAGGAGATCCGTTGGAAAGACGAACCTGCCCTGAGATCGGGACCAGTTGTTCGAGTTCCATGGTCAACACACCATTGTCAGTCGCAGGGTTGTAAGTCGCTCTAGTTTTCGAATAGTCGTCCATGCGAGGCCAGACGACAAATTGCTGTTTCTGCCAGTGGGGAATCCATTTGAAAACCGCGATCCCCTCAGTATCGGTTGTCTGTTCTAACAGATCACTGCCATAGAACAGGGAACTCAGATTGAACTCTCCGGGCTCCCCCGGTTTAGTCAGGTACCAGGGATAAACCTTGATGCCCGCCAGTGCCTGGCCTTCCGGCGACTGGACTTTGACCTTGAGTGGCGTCGCACCATCGAGTTTGAGCCGAACCGGATGATCGGGCAACGCGGGCGGTTTTGTGAGTTGATCGACGTGCTGTCCCCGCTCCAGTGTAAAAGCGCGGTAGTCGGCACCATGACCGTCGCTGAACGCACCGACGAATTTGATCTCGACATCGTGCGGCACCTGAAAAACAATCTTACCTTGTTCATCCGTGGTCCCGATTCCCCAGGCATGATTGAGATCCATGATGCCTGCAGAGGCGGCTGCGATCGGCTTGTCGTTTTGATCCACCACTTCCAGTTCGACCAACTGCGGTGGTTGCACTTGCAGCTTGATTTTCTGCAGTGAGGCATCAGCTGTGAGATTCTCCCAGGGAAGTAGTTGCTGTGCCATCAGCGACTCGGCCGTGACTACCTTCAGAGTTTGACCACTTAAGCGTGACGCTTTGGCCGTCAATGCGAACGTTCCCTGACGGTCCGTATGTGTGGCAATCCGATCCCGGCCGAGTTGGTAATAATCGACGTAGACCTTCGCATCCGCCACTGGCTGGTCCTGTTCATCGACGACAGTGCCCTGCATGGTCAGCTGTTGTTCGTCTGCCGGATCGGCCGCGCGAAGTGAAACACAAGGTAGCAATGCTGCCAGCAGGAAGAGACAGCCGATCGATTGGGAATATTTCATGAGAGCCGGGCTTTCTGTGAAGAACGTCGTGCATCAACAATGAGTTGCGGGGAGACTATACAGGCTCGCTCCGACTCGCCATTAACCATATCAGTCCTGTTTCTGTTTTAAGGCTTCGACCAGTTCGTTAACGTCCATGGGTGTCAGACGAATGGCTGTTTGTTTCAGCATACCGCGGACGTGTTCGCGACCGGCGTGACTGCCGGGAAAGCCGACGTTATTCCCTTCGTCTTTGTCATTGTTACTGGTGACGAGGACACGGCCGTCAGAGTCCAGAATCGCCCACCAGGGGATGCCACCCGGGGCACTATCGCGCAATTTGTCCATGATCTTGCGAGTGCCGGTCCAGCGGTGATCGAGCTTGATCCAGATGTAATCACGTTCCCAAAGTTTGCGTTCCTGGTCCAGGAAGAGGGAAAGTCGTCGGCAGGGACCACACCAGGTCGCGGTCTCCTGGACGATCACACGTTTGTTCTGTTCCTTTGCCTGTTTGAGAGCAGCATCCAGCATTTCGCGGGCGTCGAGGACGGGGTACTGGTTGTCCTTAAGGAATTTAAACAGTTTGTCTTTGCTGACTTTGCCGTCGGTGGACAGATCGGCGAAGTTGATTTCTGACTCATGTTCTCCTTTTACATCCAAAATGAATATGCCCGGCGCTGGAGGATCGGAATCGAGGCCCAGATTTCTTTCGATCTCCCTGGCTTTTTCAGACAGGGGCTCACCGCTTTCAGCATCGCAGGCTAACAGTTGGAAGGATGACATCAGAGCGCGGATGTCCTCGTCTTTATATCGCAGAGTCATGAATTGCCGTATGACATCGGACGTGCGATCGCCGTACAGGATCAGCAGATACTGGCTTGAGAGGCGCGCTATTTTTTCAGCGCGTGCGGAATGCTCTTCTGGCGTACCCTTAATTTTATAGGCAGCGGCAATACGGTCTTCAATCGTGGGTGGCGTGTAGGGCTCTCGAGGGCGCGGGGCTTCGACCCGGCCCAGATTCACAGGCTGGCTGGACCTGGGAGTGAAGGTTTCGATATTGCGCGAACTCACCCGACCCGACTCATCTTTTGGTCGATTGACCAGATCGATGGCGTACTGCTGTCCCACAACCAGATGGGGAAGACTAAAGTGCCCCGTCTGATCTGAGAATGTAGTTCCACCAAATTTGAGGCCGAATGCGGAATTCTTGTGATCACTCCAATGCACTTTCACTCCGTATTTGATTTCACGCTGTTGTGCGGGTTTATCGGTGGCAGCATCTATCAATTGTCCCCGGGCAGATCCCACTGGCTGAAGCGGAATCCTGACCGTTTTATCATCGGGACCGATCTCAACTATGCCGGCCTGTTTCTGATCCTGGCTGCGTGCATAGAGCACGGTGCGATGCCGTTTGCGTTCGACTTTGAATCTGCCAGCCTGGTCTGTCTGGCACCGCATGTCGCCGCCAGCCCTGCTTGCTCGATAGACTCCAGTGATTTCCGCATCCGAGATCGATTGAGGCGGATCGCCGGTTACCACGGTACCTGACAGGATGCCTTTCTCCGGTCGATCGGGGAGAAAGTTGAATTCGCGTTCGCGTTCCCCATGGACTTCAAATTCTCGGGTGTCGCTCTGTGTGGGGCCGCGGATATCGAATCTGCCATCGCCGACAAACAGTTCATATTTCCCATTTTCGTCTGTCTTTGTGCTATGCACCGTGAGGGGTCTGACCCAGTTGATCCTGATTGACAGGTCGCCATCCGCCCGCTTTCCCAGCTTCTCATTGATGCTTTTACCATATTGATAGATCTCGATCCGCTGGCCTTTGACTGGTTCATGCTGTGAGCCCACTGCCACTCGTCCGAAGATGCGGGTGGCAGGACGGAGCTTGAAATCCAGATTCTGAATCGGCATTCCTGGTTTGAGAACAAAACCGGTGTGGGGAGTGGAGCTCCACTTTCTGTTGTTGACCACGATGAGGTAGACCCGACCGGGAGCGGCCTTGATGGTATAACGGCCCGACTCATCAGTCAGTGATGTTGCGCGAAACGAGTCCACCTGTTCTTTTGCACCTGCAGCGGAGATGGAAATTCTGCTGGCGGGCGAACCATCGGGAAGTGTCACCTTCCCTGAGAGGGGAACCAGTTTCTCCAGAATCATTTTCAGAGTACCGTCCCCCGTCTGGGGATCATAGATTCCCTGTAGATCTACATGATCCTGATCCTGGGGCCAGAAGGTGATCCCTGTTTTTTGCCAGTGAGGAATCCAGGCAAAGTCCACTGTCCCGGTTTCATCGGTTGTCTGTCGCACGAGTCGAGCAAGGTACGACAGATTCAGCCTCTGCGGCTGATCCGCCTTCCTCAGGATCCAGGGATAGACCTTCACAGCGGCAAGCGGAGAGCCATCGCTCTCCTGGATCTGCACTTTGACGGGTCGGGCACCATCGAGAATTAATGGAATCGGATGATCGGGCAGTTCAGGAGGTCTGGCCTTTTTGTCGCCTGCGAAACCGCGGGGCAGGACATACGCTTTATAGTCTGCGCCGAACCCATCCTGCATCGCGAAGACGTATTCAATTTTTATATTCTGCGGCACGTAATAGACGATCTGTCCTTTCTCATTTGTCTTGCGATCGCCCCAGAGTCTGTAGCCGCTCAGGATCCCGGTCTGGGCGTCAGGCACCGGTTCCCCGGTGCCATCAACAACGTGCAGCTCGATACGCTGAACCGCTTCCAGTTGTAGACGGAGTTCGTAACTCTCGTGATCCGGATCGAGATTACGTCGTCGAATGTATGAGCGCGCGTACTTATCTTCCGAATCGGTGAGTGCCTCGATATTTTGCCCGTGCAGATTCAGTTTTGAAGTGCGAAAGGTAAACCGGCCCTGTGCATCAGTTCGGGTTTTGATCACTGCCTGATCCGGGGCTTTCCCTTCGATGGCAACCTTCACGTCAGCAACCGGTTTGTCCTGCTCATCGACGACGGTGCCCTGGATGGTCAGCTGTTGTTCGTCTGCCGATTCGGCTGCGCAGAGTGCATCAGGAGTCAGCAATGCTGCCAGCAGAAAGAGATAACAGATCAATCTGGAATATTTCATGAGAGCCATGCTTTCTGTGAGGAACGTCGTGCTTCGATAATGAGTTGCAGGGAGACTACACAGGCTCATCCCTGCCCGACTCGCCATTAACCATGTCAGTCCTGTTTCTGTTTTAAGGCTTCGACAAGTTCGTTAACGTCCATGGGGGTCAGGCGGATGGCGGTTTTTTCCAGCATGTTGCGAAAGTGGACGCGGCCACTAGAGGAACTGGGGAAACCGATGTTTTCCCCTTCTTCATCGTTGGAAGTAACGAGAACTTTACCGTCCTTGTCTAAAATAGCCCACCACGGAATGCCGCCCTGCGCCCCGCCGCGCATCGTTTTCATGATCTCGTCGGCACCGGTCCAGCGATGGTCCATTTTGATCCAGATGTAATCGCGCTGCCACTGTTCGCGTTCCCGGTCAAGAAACTGGGAGAGCAAGCGACAGGGGCCACACCAGGTCGCCGTTTCCTGGACGATCACCCGTTTGTTCTGTTCTTTTGCCTGCTTGAGGGCGGTATCCAGCAGTTCGCGCGCGTCTTTTGGGGGAATCTGATTGGCCTTGAGGAACTTGATCAATGGCTGTTTATTGACAGAGCCACTCTTAGAGAGCGCCGCGAGGTCAGCATGAGCGCGCTGTTTTCCGGTAGTGTCCAGAACAAACAGATCCAGGGCGCCCTCTTTTGGATTCGAGTCCAGGTTTAACTGTTCCGCCAGTGCCTGGGCAGCCTTGCGTTTGTCTCCGGAACTGTCGATGGCCATGATCAGGAAGGAGGGCAACTCCTTCCGCACGTCGCTGTCCTGATAGCGGAATGCCATCAGTTCCCGCACGGCATCAGATTTCGGATCGCCGAAGAGGATCGTGGGATACTGGACCGTCAGACGGGCGATCTGCTGTGCTTTGGAGAACCGTTCCAGCGGAGTTCCTTTCACGGCAAACGCGGCTGCGATGCGTTCATCGATGGTGGGCGGGACATAAGGCTTAGAAGGGCGCGGGGCTTCCACCTGTCCCAGTTCCACCTGCTGGTTGTTTTCCGGCGTGAATTCCTTGACATTGCGCCAGGAGAGACGACCCGGTTTGCCTTTTTCAGGCCGGTTAACGAGAGAGAGGCCGTACTCCAGACCCACGACCAGATTTTTCAGTTCAAAGTGCCCCGATTTATCGGTAAACGCGGTCCCGCCAAAGCTGGTGCGCCAGGGGGCGTTGTCATCGCCAATGTGCACTTTTACGCCATACCTGAGTTCCCGATTATTGACGGGGGCCTCGGTAACTTCATCGATCAACTGTCCCCGGGCAGAGCCGAAAGGTTGAATGGGAATGGTGACGGTTTTTGTATCGGGACCAATCTCCACGACCCCCGCCATTTTTTTGTCCTTGCTTTCGGCGTAAAGCACCACAGGATGGAGCTGGCGTTCGGCCTTGAATCGTCCGTCTTGACTGGTTGTGGCCCCTAAATCGCCAACGGAAAGCGATTTGCGATAGATGCCTGTAATCTGCGCTTCTGCAACAGGCTGGGGAGGATCTCCCGTGACCACGGAGCCTGTTAAGATTCCTGTCTCTGGTCGATCCGCGTGGAAATCGATTTCCTTTTCAGTTTCATTGGTGATTTCAAATTTTTGTGACGGCGTCTGGGAGGGACCGCGAATTGAATAGGTGCCTGGCCCAAGAAAGAGTTCATAGTTACCCTGCTCGTCTGTCTGAGCTTGAAATACCAATTGCGGTTGTACCCAGCGATTGCTGTGGGTTGGATTCGGCAGTTTGAAATCCTTCTGATTATGTGCATCCTGGCCTCTGATAAAAGCCATGATCCGTTGGTCGGCGACAGGCTCATTTTGTGAACCGACGGTCACACGACCGTGAATGCGTGTTGCAGGCTGAAGTTTGAAATCCAGGTTTTGAATCGGCGTGCCAGGCCAGACGGCAAAGCCGGTGTGGGGCGCAGCGCGCCATTTCTCATTTCCGGCAATCATCAGGTAAACCTGATTGGGTTCCGCGTTGAACAAATAGCGTCCCTGGTCGTCTGTCTGAACTGTTTTATGAAAGGAATCGAACTGATAGCCAGCCCCGTCCGCGGCAACCGGAATTCCTTTAGCGGGTGAACCATCGGGCAGGGTGACTTTGCCGGACACAGGAACGAGTTTTTCGAGTTTCATCGTCAGCCTGCCCTGGTCCTTTTGCGGATCATACATGCTACGCTGATGCTCGTATTCCTGATTACGAGGCCAGATGGTGAGGGCTGTTTTTTGCCAGTGAGGAATCCAGCCAAAGCTGGCTGTTCCCGATTCGTCCGTTTGGGCTTGAACCAGGCTATAGAAGTAAGAAAGATTCAGATCGCGGGGCTCACCTTCTTTTTTGAGATACCAGGGTGCGACATTGAACCCGGTCAGCGGTGAGCCGTCGGCATCTTCGACTTTGACCTTCAGCGGCTGCGTTCCGTCGAGAGTCAGGCGAATGGGATGCTCGGGTACAGCAGGAGGCTTAACCAGTTGATCACCGACCTGCTCGCGTGAGAGTGTAAAGGCTCTAAAGTCTGCACCATGCCCGTCGCTGATTGCGAACACGTATTGAACTTTCACATCGTGAGGCACGTGATAGACGACCTGGCCTTTCTCATTCGTCGTTTCGGTTCCCCAGATACGGTAATCACCCATGATGCCTGTTTTTGCGTTTGCGACTGGTTTGCCTGCGCCGTCAACCGCGTGCAATTCCACGCGCTGCGCAGGCTGTAACTGCAATCGTAATTTATCCAGAGGCAGATCTTCATTCTTGATGACCCAGGGGAGTGGGTGCTGCGCCATTTGCCGTGGTGAATCTTTCACAGCCTGGATCGCCTGATGCCGTGCACTTTGAACTGGTACACGTAATGTGAATCGTCCCACCTGATCGGTTTTGGTTTCGACCCGATTCTGTTCCGGATGCTGCCATTCGACAAACACCTTCACACCTTGCGCCGGTTGGTCCTGCTCATCAACGACGATGCCCTGGAGGGTGATCTGTTCTTTTTGATCTGGCTCATCGGCACGTCCATTTTTTGTAACAGCGAACGTACTCAGTACCAACAGGCTGAAACACAAGTAATCAAAATACTTGCGGGTATATTTCCACTCGCGGACAGACGGATGAATTGATCTGGCTTGTTGCTGGTTCATGGAATCTGCGCTTTCGAGAGAAATGAAGAGTGTTTCTCAGATGACGGACTCCAGGCGTGCCTTGTCCTGGGAGAAATGTTTGCCGAGAGGAATGAGCTGTATCGGGATGTGATTTAAAATACTTCCCGCTGTTCATCTCCAGCACTGTTGATCATATCGAATACAATACAGGGGTTCAATAATTTTCTGGTTCGGAACGGGAATTCGTGCTGCAGTGAGAAAAACCAGCACGGTTTTCTGGAAGAGTTGATCTTACCAAAATGAGGATTTCGATGACTGGTTCTATCGGTTTCCTGCCTGGTTTGCTCAGAGGGAGAGAGCCACGGACGTTTTCCGGTTTAGCGCGGGATTGTCGTGCCTTTATCTCATGCAGAGCGCGAACAGGCGTGGATATGGAGGCAATGTGGTGCAAAACAGGTCGTCTTAACACACTGCAAAGAGGCCCATTCTGGAAAAACGCTCTGAAACCAGGGTTTTTTGTAGTGCTCTTTTTCACAGGGAGAGGGGAAGTGTTCCGTCTTTATTTCACCCCACGCGCGCGACGCATATCACGAAGTTTCGCGAGGGGCGCGGGCGTGTCAAGATAAACAGTCAGAACCGGTGGCGGTCGGTCAGCAGTGAAAGGGGATCAGTGAGAAAGGAGCGGGTGAGCAGAGCGCATAAAAAAACAGAGCCACCCTTTGATCAGAGGTGGCTCTGCCAGATTACCAATCGTTTTTACGAAACGATCTTATCGAGGAGTAGTCGAATTATTTTTCGTAGGAAGCCTGGTTCAGCTTGGAAGGTGCGGGCGGCACAGCGGGTGCTGCTTCTTCCGGCAGTGGTGCGACTTCCGGTTCGGGAGTCACGGGACTACCGGTGGAGTAGTAAACGGGTCCACTGAATTGCTGACCGCCACGACAGTGTTTGCAGCCATGTCCGCGACAGGCGCTGCAGTCACGGGTGTGATACATGCTGGGGTTGGGCGGAGGAGGCAGCATGCCTGCCCGTGGTTGCCAGGTTGGTACCGCCTGGTAATAAAATCCAAGCTGGGTGGTGTCGGTTGGCATATAAACCTGTGGGTAATAAGCCGGCCCGGCAGGTCCGGGTTGTCCCATGTACTGATTGGAGTAATACCGCTGGTATTGCACGGGAGTGCGTTGAATCCTCTGTGCGGAAGGAGGACACCAGCCATGCCCGGGTGAAGTGTGACACTTTCTCAGGAAAGCGATGCCTTCACGCGAGGAATAATTGCGGTAGACGCCATCGCCGTCAAAGCGGTTGGAATATCCGGGGGGGCAGTTGTATTCGTAGCCGCCGCCCCGCACGTGATGACCGATCTGCTGGATCTGACCGTCACTGGCAGTCGTTTTCTCATCTGCGCTGGCGGTCAGAGCAGTGTGAGCCATGACGCCGGTCACTGCGAGAATGGCCAGCATATGCACGTTTAAGATTCTCATATCAATCTTCCTGGACCCGATTGAGGATTTAATGTATTAGATTATTGAACGATGCGAGAGACCGGAGTCAAACGGCTTGAAGGAACGCCCCAACCGTAGTTGTAGGTATGGTGCACGTTGGGAGCGAGGGGAACCGCGATGGGAACACCATAACCCTGAGCACCGTAAAGACGACCATCGCGTCCATCGAAGTAGTAGGGATCGACGGCATAGGTCATGTTGTAGTGTCCAATGGGAGCACAGCCTTTTCCGCCGCATCCGGTAGGAATGAAGTAACCGAACTTGCAACGGAAGAATTCCCGCAGCGAGCCCCGCTTTCCGATCCCGGCTGAAGTCCGGTATCCTTTACCCGCACCGCCGGCCCGACAGTGAGGGCAATCGCCGCCGACAAAGGTACCGCCGTCCGAGTAAGAGTAAACATGCTTTTCTTTACAGTTACATTTATCGTGGATGTAACCTGCCTGTTGAATGGGTGAGGCCTGCTTCTGAGTCAGTTTCAGGCTGCCCGGTTCGCCCGCCTGCAGAGGGGAAGCAGACAGGACTGTCAACATCCCGGCCACTGCCACGAGGCCTGCTAATTGATAAGTGAATTTCTGCATTTTGATATTTCCTGATCGTTTCTCCGGGCACATGACCCAGTGTGATAAACGTGTTCGGGTTGAGACAGTGTGAGCGTGGATTTCCGTTATCTGACCAACGGCGGAATAAATTTAGGGAAGAATCCGAAGTCTGTTTTATATTTCACGTTGACCCGGGTGCCTTCCAGTTTCCACTTTTCGTGAGATCGCATGCCGAAGGGAGTCCAGATCCAGCCACCTTTGACGTTGTAGTAATAAGGACCATACATGGCGTTGTATTCATGGGCATACAACATTTCCTGAGGCGCCAGTGCCTGGTTGGTGATAATGGTCCGTCCCACGTAGTCGGGGATTCCCGGCTTGGGACTGGGATACAGGGGAGCCTGCAGCTGAGGATATCCGGGCAGAACATTCATGCCTTCCATCACGGGCAGCGGCTGAGCGGCTTTGTGATGTTTGTGATCTTTGAAGTGCCCATGAGCATAGCTGATGGGTCGTGCCTGCTGCGCGTTTTCAAAGGGAGCCGGTGTCGAAGTAATGATGTTCGGCTGATTGCTGACCTGCCGGATGTGATACGGACCCGCGCTGCGACGTCCGAGTGTCGGTCGACTGGGAAGAGGAATCTGGCGGCCTCTTACCGGAGCCGCTTCCTCAGTGTGACCCACCTGCTGTACGCGGTTCTGTTTATCAGCGGAACTGCTGAACTTCCGCTTGAACCAGCTGATCGGATTATACTTCGATGAACTCGAAACAGCTTCCTGCCGGACAACCGCATTATTGACTGCACCTGGTTCAGCAGCCTGTAATGCCGGCGCCATCAGTAAAAATGCCGGTAACAGCCCGGTTAGCAGGGTTACCTTCAGACTCGCCTGAGCCATAACAATCCCTCCCTGGATTTTTATTGTGGGGTTTCCACCAATGAGACTAGGTCAGAGGCTCGTCCAACCCCCGTCAGTCAATTATAATGATCAATTGTCTTCAGTCAGAACCAGTCGTGGTTCACAAACAAGGCAAAGCCACTTCACAAAGACCGAGGTGAAAATAGAAATTCTGGGAATTTCACTTTTCAGAGTTCCGGCACTTTTTGTATGTTTCAATCGCCCGACAGCGACCCTCTCAAAAAGAAAGCCACTAGTCCAAATTTCGGCTGGCAGGAATCGTCGGAATGAGTCATTTTGTAACCACAATGACGATTCATCCTATTTTCCCGAATTATTGTCTATTTAACGGGTTACGAGTGGCCTTATCTGTTCAATAATCGTTTTAACAGATACAATCCTCAATGTTTTCACAAACAGCAAAATTGACATATTTTTCTTAAGCTACCAGGTGGTTTGACCCGAATTCTGAATAAGGCTCCCCCTTTCAGAAGCAGGAACACCGTCAGAGGCCGACCGTGTGTCGGGACAATCAACAGAATATTTGGAGAGACTTTTGGCTAAGCGAAAATCGGCCAATAACGGCACGGCAAACAACGGAACACCGAGCACTGAATCAGACCGTATTGAGTATGTGCCCATCAGCGATGTCACACGACGGCGCTATTTGAACTATGCGATGTCCGTGATTACCTCGCGTGCCCTGCCTGATGTGCGGGATGGCTTGAAGCCGGTACAGCGTCGCATTTTGTATGTGATGTATCACGACTTACGGTTGATGGCCAATGCGAAGCCACGTAAGTGCGCGAAGATCTGCGGGGACACGACGGGGAACTATCACCCGCACGGCGATGCGTCCGTTTATGATGCACTGGTCAGACTGGCACAGGATTTCAACCTGAGAAGTCCGTTGATCAATGGGCAGGGTAATTTTGGTTCGATCATGGGTCTGCCCGCGGCGGCAGCCCGTTATACCGAAGCCCGGCTGACAGGGATCGCCGAACATCTGATGAACGAACTGCGTTATCAGACAGTGGATATGCGTCCCAACTATGATGGCACCCGCGACGAACCGGTGGTTCTGCCGGCACGGTTCCCCAACCTGCTGGTGAACGGGGTCCACGGGATCGCAGTGGGGATGGCGACCAATATCCCGCCTCACAACCTGGGAGAAGTCATCAAAGCCTGCGTACATCTGATTCATCACGGCGATGCGACCGTGGCCCAGCTGATGAAATATATCAAAGCTCCCGACTTCCCGATGGGAGGCCGGATCGTCACAGACAAACGGTCTCTCACGACGGTTTATAAAGATGGCCGTGGCCCAGTCAAAGTACGCGGTGAATGGAAGCCTGAAAGCGACTCACGTGCGAAAGGCGCACAACGGCTCGTTGTGTATTCAGTCCCTTATGGCGTGGAAACCGGTTCTCTGCTGTCGGAGATCGGCGGAATCGTGGAGTCCCGGAAGCTGCCTCAGCTGGTGGATGTGGCTGATGAAACCGATGACAAAAATGGCCTGAAAATTGTGCTGGAAATCAAACCGGACGCAGACCCGGAAACGGTAATGGCCTTTTTGTACAAGCACACGAACCTGGAGCAGAACTTCTCGGTCAACATGACCTGCCTGGTACCCGACGAATCGAATGTGCTGGTGCCCCGCCGTTGTGACCTCAAAGAAATGCTGCAGTACTTTCTGGACTTCCGGTTTGTCTCGGTTCGGAAACGTTTTGAATTTCAACTGCAACTGCTGGAACGGCGGATTCACATTCTGAAGGGCTTTGAGATCATCTTCAATGATCTGGATAAAGCCCTCAAACTGATCCGTGCCAGTAACGGCAAACAGGATGCCGCCAAAAAGCTGATGGACAATTTCCCGCTGGATGAAATCCAGACGATGGCGATTCTGGAGCTGCAGCTGTACCGCATCTCCAGGCTGGAAATCAACACGATTCGCGAAGAACTGGAAGAGAAGGAAGCTGAAGCGGAAAAGATTCGCAAGATACTGGCATCGGACAAACGACTCTGGAAGGTCGTGGAAAATGAGCTCAAAGAACTGGCCGACGAATTCCCGGAAAAGCGTCAGACCAGGCTGGGTTCTTCGGAAGAGATTACGGAATTCGATCCGCAGGCCTATATCGTTCGCGAAAACACGAACGTGGTCGTCTCGCGCGAAGGCTGGATCAAACGCGTGGGTCGTCTGAAAACCAAAGAAGGGACTCAGGAGCTGGATAAAACCCGG
>NZ_CAXAVM010000196.1:0-12703 GCF_963972345.1 uncultured Gimesia sp.
CGCAAGGGACGCGTCGTCTTCAGCCCGGAAATATATGACTCGATAATGGCGGAGGCTTATTTTCAACATACCGCTCGTAAACTTTCGATTTCCCTGGACGAAGTGGAAAAGCTCCCTGAAGACGAAGCGATCCGGCAAAGCCTGCGGATCATGGAATATATCATCAGTGAGCAGATCGATAAAGTACTCGCGATTCAATAATCCTTCAACGAGGGTGCTGCTGTTATCAGCGTTTGAGTTTCTGCGTTTTTTCCGTACCAGCTTCGACTGTTCTTCATTCAGGATCTGTCAACAGGACGTGATGTTTATCCCGACTTTCACCACATTTTTTTTAAGCGAGTTCTCGTGTCTGGAAACCGCCAAATCCTTTCGGCAATAAAATACAGGACACCCTAGCCGTCCGCTAGGACTGTTCCACGGCAGGACATCGATTTCGGGATGACATTGCCGTTTGAGGTCACGAACTGATCACGGCCAACCGGTAGCCGTTTGAAGAATTCAAAAAGTACTTTTTAAATATTCAATTTAGCCGATTATTCATGAGCTTTAATAACGTCTTTTACACCAAGTTCATTCACCAATCGCTATACAACCTCAATAAGCAGATCCCGCGGGTACCTGAGAAAGCGCTCACAACTGCCCATTATACACTTCAGCAAGACATGTATCCTGAGTCCGCGCTGATCAAAATTCAGGGAGACCTGCAGGAAGATCCACTTTCGGAGTTGGGAGAAGAGTATAGGTGCGTGAATTCCTCCCTCGAAGAAGAGTTTTGTGCCGCAACCCCTTCATTCTGGAGCCGCATTAAAGAGGACCATGCTCATTATTATTCGAAAGAGTCACTACTCTGGCTGGCTGGCGGCTTTGGTGTTGGCGCAATCATCGCCAATCTACTACCAGAAAAAGTATTACCTGATCTGGCGATGAAACGGGAAGCAACTGCGTCGCTTAATCCAGCACCCTTCTCGCCCTGTTTGAAAGTGGGGGAGGACGGGCTGGTTTTTGTATCTGCGAAATCGCTATTTCCATGATGGTGGACAACGAGCGGATTCCCACAGGACACAACTCATGGGAAATCATCATATTTCGTCAGTACTGATTCTGGCATTGGCAATGTTGCTGATTTTGCCGGAAGCATACTGGGTGAAATCGATAGTAAACCTTCGCCGGATGAGGTTCTGGAATAATCCACTCGAATGAGTATCTGTTCTCCAGGCTGGTCACCGGCTTTTGTAAATCATTTTAGCGTTGGCCAGAGTGGACTCAGAAGGATTTGAGAATCACGCATCAAAAACTAAAAGGGTGAAAACCGGCCATGTATTATTTTTTTAAGATTATCTTGACAGAGATACTGGTGGTCGCGTTATCAGAAATCTCCAAACGCAGTTCTCTTTTAGGCGGTGCCCTTGCCTCTCTGCCACTGGTTTCATTCCTGGGAAGATCTGGCTGTACATCGACAAGGAAGATACTGACAAAGTCTCTGAGCTAACCCGAAATATCTTCTGGCTGGTCCTGCCATCCCTCTCCTTCTTTTTGCTTCTGCCCTATCTGCTGAAGAAAGGCGTCGGCTTCAGTACGAGGTTCGGGATTTCGACGGTGGTGATGATTGGGCTCTACTTTGGTATAATGTTTTGCTTGGCAAAGTTTAATATGAATAGATAAACAGCCATAATGACGTATTACATATCCAAGTGCTTTACCCGGTTAAAAACCTATCGGTATCATCAATAAATGCAATCTGGAAACATTCTCTACCGGAACGTGATTGACTTATAAACCTCTTTCACTCACAATTGTTACCAGCCTAACGGTTAGTAGCTCCGTTCCTTTCGCATAGTTCCGGGGCAACGAGGCCCGCCCAGTAAGGAGCGCTTAATTTACTGGGTGGGTTTTTAGTTCACTTTGATTTTAAACCGTGCAGTATGTTACGGCAATTTCCTGCGAATTCTCGCGAATGGGGATAGTCAAATCCGTCCCGCCCCGCTTCATCCGGCTTGCTCAACTATTGACCGTAAGAAATACCTCACATATCCGACCTCTCCGACCTTGACTCGCTTCCATTCGTAATCATTTCGACGCGAGTCGTGCATTCTGAAGTTACTTCGGTATCTCATTGCCGGCTTTGTCAATCAGCCTCGGATCGTAGATCGAGGGACACCACATTGAATCGCGACATCGATATTTCCGGTGGATCAAGCGACTTCTTTCAGAATATGGCCATACGCGCATAGCTGCGAGTGCTTGTAGCCATGGGAGTAGATCACCAGTAAATCGTGGCGTGTGAGTGCCCAGAAATCACGCAAATATGACTGGAAGGTCTTAATAAAAAGCAGGGCTCGCATTTTATTCAAGATGTTTAGTCGTTGAAATAGTATGTTGAGCTTGACGATGCGATCGCAGATATCAGTGGTGAACTCGGGGATTTTAAGGGCTCTTAGGATGGTCAATCCTGAATTATGAAACCTCTCATCGTGGTGTAAGCAGTTCCACTTCGGACGAGAGAAAGGGCTTCTTTGAACACGATTCAATAGCCCCAGAAGAGTCAGTTTTCGATGTCCCAGCAACCACAGTACAGTTTGAGCGGTGTTTCTCCATCAACTTGTTCTTGAGAAAACTGGCTACAGCGTAGAAACTGATTTCGTGAATTTTCCGTCAATGGTGGTCTTTCTTTCCAGCCTTAGGAACTGCTAGATCCCGGCCATTTGCTGATGTTAACTCCAACGGTTATTGAAATAAGTTTATGGACTCCAATGCGACTTCGTTTCTTCTCTTTTGTCTCAGCCCTTTCGCGAGCCTCTTCAGTCTTATATATGCTATAAGGTGGGAACCTTATCGATTATCGACTGGTCAATGGTCGATGATAGTCGTCGTGTCTTGACTATGAGCACCAGAATCAAATAATTCGAACTCAAGCGTTGAGTGAGCAATACGAAAATCGTGAATAAGAGTGTTCTTGATTCTTGTTTTAATTGCTTCAAGCTCGACTGCACGTGCACGCTGAATAAGAATGTGGGCTTCTAATGATCGGTGCTGTTCATCTAATTCCCAAATGTGTACATGATGGATATCATCCACACCATTAATTTGCTTGAGTTGACCAATCATAGAATCAATGTCGAAGTCAACAGGTGCCCCTTCCATTAGAATTCGTATCGCTTTGGGCAGCATCGCGGCTACCTGCCAGAGTATATAAGTCGCAATCAGGAGAGTCAACAACGGATCAACCCACATCCAGTCGTACCAGATGACGACTGCCGCTCCTAAGAGTACTGCCACGGAACCTAAAGCGTCGACCAAATTATGAACGAATGCAGTGCGTGCGTTGAGCGACCCCTTGCTCATGGCCCAAAGAAGGAGAGCCGTTCCAATATCGACGACCAATGCTAAAACAGCTGCGGTGCCCATAAGCCAGCCGATGATTGTATTAGGCTCTATGAATCGAAGAATAGCTTCGTAGATCAAATAAAAGCCAATAATCGTTAACAATGTAAGATTGATGACTGCCCCAATCAGTTCAGCTCTTCGGTAACCGAAAGTGTAACGTTTATTAGCTTTCTTTCGCGAGATGCGACGCGCGATATAAGCGATCATTAGTGCATTGGCATCGTTAAAGTTATGAGCAGCATCTGATAATAGTGCGATACTGCCAGACTTAATACCAGCAATTACTTGTGCAATTGTCAGAATTTGGTTGAGAACAACTGCCCACACGAGACGCAGGTCGCTAACACTATGCAAGCCTTCTCCACGCGTCAAACCATGTGAATGAGAAGCACTATGTTCGTCACTTTTCGAACTCATCAGTTATCCCAATTCTTGATAATATTCTTGCAAAATAAGATCAACCAAAGCCAACTACGATTGCATGATTTGTGTTAGACAGTTCCAGCATCAGCAAAGCTCCTGATATCATTTGCGATGAACTATCGACGGCGGTACTCGGTTGAGCCCTGTCCCCCGGCGGATTGGACTACATTTAAGAGTCGCTATCGCGAAACGTTCTATCATATCACGATCCACAATAACGATGCTGATACAAAAGCCTGCCGCATGACCCTGAATGTTCAGACACATTCATTCGTCTGAACGACAACCGCCGAGTTCATGAAGTCGGAATTCTGATACGACTGGAACATCAGCCGAAAGCAGTCCTGTAACTTTTCAAAGATATCCAATATTAATAACAGTTAATGCATTATATTATAGACATAATTTAATGCAACGAGTCCTTTTCGCGTAAATATTTCTATCATTCCACTGTCATTCGGGAATTTCTTTTGACAAGATCGACGAAATAAATTCGGTCAACTGTGCTTCGCTTTGTTTGCCGAGTCGACGCTTGAAGACCATTCCCTGGTGAAACAGAAGGAATGCGGGAGGCGCATCAATTTCATATTTAGCAGCAGTGGCCGGGTTATCGTCGATGCGAATTCTGAGGATCTTCACGCGCCCCGCAAATTGCTCTGAGACCTGTTCCAGGATGGGGACCATCTCAACGCAGGGGCGGCACCAGGGAGCCCAGAACTCCACCAGCACTGGCTGGTCAGCCTTAAGGACCCTCTGTTGAAAATTCGAATCAGTAACCTCAGGCAAACTGGATAGTGAAAGATCTGAAGCTGCATTCTGACAGCCTGGGCTCAAAGCGCACAATAGCAGTGCAACAGCACAAAACGGAACAGGTAACCCACCTGTGATGTAGTGGGTTACCCGACTGCACCGCTGAAGCGCTTTCGCGTTCGTCTGCGGGCGGATCTCATTTCTCCGTACGAGCAGGCGGCTTTTTTCCGAACTTAACTTCATATTGGGCAATGAATTTTTCTTCCAGTTCTGGATGATGGATGAAACACTGCGAATCGGGACGTTTATGCTCTTCACACCAATCCCCCTTCTTCTGGAAATCAGCGGCGAGTTTGGTATTACACTGGGCGCAGATTTCTTCGGGAATGCCGTGCTCAGCACACCAGAAACCGTGCAGGTTATGCCCCTCTTCTCCGTGTTCGTGTTCATGATCGTGCCCTTCTTCGTCATGCTCATGATGTTCTTCTTCGGCCTTGGCCACGGGAGCGGCTTCCTCTCCACTTTTCGCACACCCCGTGATCACCAGAAGTCCACACACAATCGCTGGGATTGCCAGACACCGAGTCCATGATACGTCAGTCATTTTTTCTCCTTTGATGGTACATTGACCAGTAAAATTAAACCGAAGCCGTTTCCGGCACTTGCCTGGAATCCGGATTGTTCGGTTGCGTTGGTTCTGTAGTATTGTCATCGTCTCCCTCATCCTCGTTGCGACTGCCGGGCAGATTGAAGACCACGTACAGCACACGTAAAACGAGCAGACTCATAATCGTGGCACTGCAGACGCCACCAATCACGACCGTGGCCAGGGGCCGTTGCACTTCTGCTCCCATACCGGTATTGAAGGCCATGGGGAAGAAGCCGAGGCTGGCCACCAGCGTAGTCATCAGGATCGGGCGCAGACGGGTCATGGCTGCCTCCTCGACAGCTTCATTGAGCGAACTGCCTCTGCGACGCAGTCGACGGATGGTTGAGACCAGAAGCATGTCATCCAGTACCGCGACACCGGAGAGGGCGATGAAACCCACGGCCGCGGAAATCGAAAACGGCATGTCTCTTATCCAGAGAGCGAAGATCCCCCCGATCCAGGCGAACGGTACGCCGGTAAAGACGCGAATCGAATCGATAAAGTTATTGTAAGTCATGTACAGCAGACCGAAGATCAACAACATCGCGACCGGCACCACAATCATCAGGCGGGCCTGAGCACGCTGCAGGTTCTCGAACTGCCCCCCCCATTCGATGTGGTAACGTCCGGCAGGCAAGGTAATCTGCTCATCGACTTTGTGTTGTGCTTCCGCGACAAAGCTCCCCATGTCGCGACCGCGGACATTCGCCTCAATCGTAATTCGCCTCTGATACCATTCCCGCTTGATGGTATTCGGGCCTTCTACGATCTCAATGTGAGCAAGTCGCGACAGGGGAATCTGCTCTCCCTGAGGAGTGGCTACCAGGATCGATCCGATAGCGTCGGGGTCGGTCCGTGCCTGCTCGGGAAGCCGGATGATCAGCGGGAATCTCAGTTGTCCTTCATAGACCTCTCCTACATGCTTGCTGCCCAGTGATTCCACCAGGTCGAGTACGGTCCGTGCCGGAATGCCATAACGGGCGATTTCATCCTGGTCGATGTTAATTTCCAGCACTGGCTGACCAGTGACCTGTTCCACTTTTACGTCGGCAGCCCCCTCGATTGATTTGAGCACCTGCTCAATTTCAGAGGCTTTGGAGACCATCAGATCCAGGTCGTCTCCGTAGAGAATCGCAGCCACGTCTGAACGGACCCCAGAGATCATTTCATTCATCCGCATTTCGATGGGCTGGGTCATCGCCAGACGCGGGCCAGGCAGATCGTGGAGTTCTTCCTGAATCTGAACCGTCAGTTCTTCCTGCGTGTCGGCACGCGTCCACTCGCTCCGGGGACGCAGCGTGACAAACAGGTCGGTCAGTTCCGTCCCCATGGGGTCGGTGGCAACTTCCGCCATCCCGACGCGACTCCAGACGTGCACGATCTCGTCTGGAAACTTCTCCAGCAGAACTTTCTCCATCCGGGTGTTATAGCGGATCGTTTCTTCCAGATCGGTCCCCGCCAGGCGTACCACATTGATCACGACTGCCCCTTCCGAGAGACGCGGCACAAATTCCGTTCCCAGGTTGGGGGCAATCAGGCCAAAGGCCACAAACAGAATTGAGAGCGCAAAACCGATCACCGCTGCTTTGTGGTGCATGGTGAACCGCAGCACTGGTGCATACAGCCATTTCAGCACCCGGATCAGCAGTGGTTCTTTGTCCTTGAGATTTTTCGGGAGGAATAGGCTGGCGAGCACAGGCATCAACGTCAGTGAGAGCACCATTGACCCCGCCAGGGCCATTATGACTGTCAGTGCCATGGGACGGAACAGTTTGCCCTCGACGCCTTCCAGCGTCAGGATTGGCAGGTAGACGATCATGATAATCAGCTCGCCAAACATGGTCGGTTTGCGGACTTCAATGGCAGCATCGCGGATAATCTCCAGTCGACTGCGACCATCGGCGCCGTGTGCCAGACAGCGGACACAGTTTTCAATCATCACCACGGAACTGTCTACAACCAGACCGAAGTCAATTGCACCCAGGCTGAGCAGGCTCGCTGCGATGCCGAACTTCAACATACCCGAAAAGGCAAACAGCATCGAAAGAGGAATTGCCAGGGCCACAATCAGACCGGCTCGCAGGTTCCCCAGAAATATAAACAGCACCGCAACTACGAGCAGACCTCCTTCGAACAGGTTCTTCTGCACGGTGTCTATCACGTGGTCCACCAGTTCGGTACGGTCGTAGACAGTCTGAATTTCCACGCCCGCGGGCAGTGTCTCCCGGATTTCTTCCAGTCTGGTTTTCAGAGCGTGAGTTACCTCATGGCTGTTTTCCCCCATCAACATGAAACCGAGTCCCAATACTGCTTCTCCCCGGCCATTGGCGGTCACCGTTCCACGACGAATTTCATGCCCTATCTGCACATCCGCCACATCTTTGACCCGAATTGGAACTCCGTCACGAGACGTGATGACCACATTTTCAATCTGTTCCAGATTGACGGTCCGTCCCACCCCATGGACCAGCAGCATCTGGCTGCGATCGGTAATCGTCCCTCCGCCGACATTCTGGTTGTTTTCGCGGAGGGCCTGGGCCACCTGGTCAAAGGTCAGTTCGTGTTTGATGATCTGATCCGGATCGAGGCGTACCTGGTACTGCTTCTCATAGCCCCCCCAACTGTTGACCTCGGCAACTCCCGGCACGGAACGCAACTGAGGTTTTACGACCCAGTCATGTAGCGTTCGCAGTTCGGTCAGACGTTTGACCCGTTCTTCGTCCGGAAGCCGGGAAAAATCGACTCCTTCGTAGGTCAGAACATAGTGGAAGACTTCTCCCAGACCGGTCGAAACCGGTCCCATCTGCGGTCGCTGGATTCCTTCTGGAAGCTGAACTGTACTCAGCCGCTCACTGATCAGCTGCCGCGCAAAATAGATGTCCACGCCGTCTTCAAAGATCACGACCAATTGTGATAAACCAAATTTCGAAATGGAACGCAAATCCTGTAGACCTGGCAGACCGCTGATTGCCTGTTCGACCGGGAAAGTAATCTGCCGTTCGACCTCATCGGGCGAAAGCGCCGGTGCCACCGTATTGATCTGAATCAGCACCGGCGTCGTGTCGGGAAACGCATCGATGTCGAGGTGTCTCAGTGAGATCACCCCGACGCCTGCAAAAACCACGGTACACAAAATGACCAGGGCACGGTGGCGCAGTGAAAAATCAATCAGCCAGTTGAGCATAATACTTTGATTCCCTTCTATTTATTCAGCGCAACAGCCTGCTCCGAGGCTGTTCTTGAGAAGTTGTGCCCGCAAAACGTCGCTCCCCTGGGTCACGACGACTTCATCAGGAAGTAAGCCGGCGATGATTTCCACGCGATTGCCGTTAACGAATCCGGTACGAACGTTTCGCAGCTGAAAGACTTTGGGGCTCTCCGGGCTGTCGAAGTAATGCTTATTTCGAACAAAGACCACCTGACAACATCCCTCCCAGTGCACTGCACTCCGGGGAATCACGACCGCCTGTTTTTCCTGTCTCAGAATGATCCGGCCCGCGCCAAAAGTCTCATCGCGAAGCTGCCCTTCCGCATTATCGATTTCCGCCCTGACCTTTACCATCCGCGTCTGTTTATCAGCGGCAGTACTGATCCAGCTCAAGTTCCCGGTAACTTCCTTACGGCTTCCATTGGGTTGAAATCGGACCTGCTGTCCGACCTGGATCAAAGATGCCTCTTCCAGAGGAACATTGAGTATCAGCCACATCCAACTGGGATCAGCCACTTCAAACAGGGTCCGCTCCGGAGTGACGACCTCACTGGAAACGACATTCCGCTCCGTAATCACACCGTTCATTGAGCTGCGAACCGGGATCAGGTTGGCTGAGGCGGTCTGTGATCGAAACTGCTCTGCCAGTTCGTTGGGAAAACCCAGGAAACGCAGGCGGTCGATCATGGCCTGCTTGCTGAGATTTGCAATCGAAGAAACGTCCACCGACAACCCCAGATTAGCCAGAGCCTGTTCGACGCTTAGAACTTCGGCCTCTTCCTTTGCCAGAATAGACTCTGCTTCCAGGATGTCCTTGCCTGCAATGGCTCCTTTTAGTCCATTCAAACGTTCAAAGTTTTTGCGTGCCAGTTTTTCAGCGACTATCGCTTTTACCAGATCCGTTTTGAGAAGTCCTACTTCCGCCGCATCAACCACCGCCAGGATTTCTCCTTCCTCAACCTGATCTCCCACATTTTTCAGTACCCGCCAGGCTGTACCCGGCACGCGTGAAGAAAGATTGGCCAGGCGTGTCGGGTCATAACGGATTTCTCCTGTTCCCGATACCCACTCTGTTACAGATTCCTGGTCGACCAGTTCTACATCAACGCCAGCCTGTTGAACCGCCTCGTTGGAAGCAAACTGGATTCGCTTCTGATACACCTTGCAGGCGGCATTGTTATCTGGTCGCTCCCGCAGTGCGAGAGCCCTATCGGCTTGTTGCATTGTTGCCTCAGTAATCACCGGTGTCTTTTTCAGTTCAGCGACATCGGGATGGTGCAACGGGCAGTTGTTGACACCATGCTCGGTACACCAGCCATAATCGGGGCTGGCAGGCATCAGGTCAGGGTTACAGATCACACACTTGGATTCGGGAACCCCGTGCTCTTCACACCAGTCCTTGACTACCAGCTTCGCCTGTCCCGTTAATTCTGCAAACGTCGGGATTTTCCAATGGTGGGTATGTCCGTAGTAACCGATGGCGACTAATACAGACATGACAATGATGGTGGGTAACCCATCCAGAAACCAGCGTCCGAGCTTCCAGACCAGTCCGTGGGGACGTTGATCAGTTGGAGCTGGAGTGTCGGGAGAAGACGTATCTGGATTAACAGAGGGTCGGCCTATAACAGATTGACTCATGAGATGTCCTTTCTTGCTCAATATGTTGAGAAGCAGGAGCCTGATAAAACGGTTTTTAAGCGATTGGAAACAGACACGGAAGTCAAGAAATCACCGCAAATTCAGCCGGAATGACGGACGATCAAAATCGACGGACTCCGGATAATCTACGATGCTCGTGTCGGACGCTTTAGAGCAGATAGGCGGCAGAAAGATGACAGATTTCCCGCCCAGAAGAGAGCGGCGGGAAGTGACAGCCTCGATTAGCAGTGTGCCTCAGACAGACGAGCCTGAATGACATGTGGGCAATGTCATTGAGGTCGACGATGAGAAATTCAGAGAAAGAGCCAGCATCGATCAGGCTGGGACAGTCAACCACAGTAGCGATCACGGCGCCCCCGCAAAAACAATTCGGCTGATTACCGTCCTGAGGGCACTTCGGTTGGACTGGTCTTTGTTCCTGGTTCTCAGAATACTGATCCTGTTCTTCAGAATCTCTGTGATGGCAACAGGTTGCACTTGCAGTTTCCTGAACGGATACCGATTCAGTCAGCGCAGCAGCACAAGATCCCAGACATATGTCCCTACATGGAAGATAGGGACATATAATCGCCAGGAAGGTCATTAAAATATTGATGGTGTGCTGCATGTACATATTAAACCCTGTTTGCCTAACTTATTCTAAGTATAGACTGGGTTGAACAGGAGATCAATGCCATAACTGACGAATCGCCTTGAGGCAAGAATCCCCCCTGTTCCACCTATCACGTTGAATACTCCCCTAATTTGCGTTTCCAGTTGGTTGATCGGAACTTATTCTGTGTCTGAATCTCACCGGATATTTCAGGAGTTGCTGAACTTCAATGATGACTTCAACTAATTCGAATGGTCCTAGAGTGCTGCGGGAGCAAAGTTACTCAGATTCGCGTTGCTTTGTTTCTGCAGTTGCTGCTGGACAGCTCGCAATCTTCCACCGCCGCCGGATTCCTGAATTGCCGTTCCGATCGTCGCCGGGTTCAGGCCTCCGGTCATCTGCAGACCGGAAATTTCGACGGACAATCGATGTGCCCTGTTCAAAGCACCAATGTACTCCAGATTCGACTGGAAGTTGTTCTGCTGTGCATTGAGCACGGCTAGAAAACTGAATTGTCCTTTCTCATAGCCTTTGATCATCAGTTCCAGCGCTTCCCTGAGTTCGGGCAGCACTTCTTTTCGCATCTGTTCTGCCTGGTTCCGAGCCGACATGTAATCTCGATATGAGGAGATCAACTGATCGCGCAGTACTAGTCGCACCCGTTCCAACTCGCGTTCGGATCGGTTCACTTCGGAAACCGCATTATAGATGCCCCCTTGATTACGATTGAAGAGAGGAAGTGGAAGTGCTATCAGGGTATTAAATGTCGCGTAGTCTCCGATCGAATTGTAATCAGTAACAAATTGTAAAGTCACATCTGGAACAGGGACAGCTTCAGCACTGGCAAGCTGTCCGCGGGCGACACCGATTTGGCTTTCCGCCGTGAGCAACTGAGGACTTTCGGACAATAGACGCTGCCATTCCGACTCCAGATCAAATTCCGGTAAATCTTCCTCCGGTTGCATGAGCTGACTGACTGGTAATTCCGGACAGCCCACGATTACAGCGAGCTTCTGCCAGGCAGATTCGAAATCAGTATGCGCATTCGTCAGCGATGCACGAACAGTGGCGTTTTGCGCTTTCGCCTGTAACATATCCGTCCTCGGGACCTGCTCAGCCATATAGAGTCGCTCAGCGGCATCCAGTGTCTGCTGAGAGAGTTGGGCGATTTCTTTCACCAGTTTTAATTGTTCCTGCGCTCCCAGCACAGCATAGTAGCGCAACCTGACATCATTGATGACGCGCATCTGCTGAGCATCAAGCTGCAGTTGTGAAGTTTGGATACCGTAAGTTTCTGTTGCCCGGGCTTTATCCAATTTCCCTGCTGTAATAAATGTCTGCTGCACAAGAATACCATTTGATTGCGTATCACCATTACTGCTCGCTGTGGAGTTGACATACCCTACGGTTGGGTTTGGATAGAGGCCTGCCTGGGTCCAGTTCCCCCGTTCTTTTTCGATCTCCGCTCGTTGCAGAGCCATGGTGGGATTGTTCGATAGTGCTATCTGTTCAAGTTCCTCCAACGTCATCGTCTGGCTGGTTGGTGTTAATGGATTTTCCGAAGAATCTGTTTCTGGTACGTTCGGGCCTCCTGCCGGTGGTACAGGTGGTGGGATTTTACCTTCAAAAACTTCATGGTATGATGTTAAAGTCAATTTTTCTCTCGATTCGGCATGTGTCGTTTCTGCAAAATTATTGACTTCGACTTCAGAAGTAGATTCAGCTATCTGTGCAGCCTGTGACTGGCTGTCCTTGATGCCAACCATCTGCCTGTCTTCCTTTATTGAGCCAGCCTGATGGGCAGTCATCTGTCCACGATCTGAGGCACAGGAAGTTAAAAGTAGAGTGGGAATCAGGATCAGTCGAAATGATCTAACTGAATGTGATCCAAAGCTACTGAGTTTAATTAACTTTTCCGGCATTCCATGCATCACAGTTCTCCTGAACCTGATAATTCTAATCTCATAATCCATCCCAACGTATAATTTTGAGATGTTCTCGTTGGCCGATTCTCGAGCCCTCTCTTTGTAAGAGA
>NZ_CAXAVM010000197.1:0-12634 GCF_963972345.1 uncultured Gimesia sp.
GCGATACGGGTTGACAGGGGACCGATCTGCTGCGACGTCGGGGCGGTGCCGGGGCGAAGCTTTGCGATGTGTGGCGACCCGCAGGCTCACATCACGAACAGGTGTGGTTACAGGCAGTGCAAATCGGGAAAAAACAGGCTCTTTTGTAGTGAAGAGTCAGAACAAGTGGCGTGTGTTTTGGTGCACTGTAAACTGGGCACGCGCGCGACTCAGTTAGGTGCTTATCGCCAGCGGCGCGGCGGGGTCAAGTCCAGTTTGAGCAGTTGAGGTGACCCGATTTTCACAGTGCCGTTTATGCAGATGATTGTGAAAGGGAGAATGAGGGAGAGAAAAATGCAGATTCGCAACAAAGTCATTATATCATTGATCCACGGGGGTCAGGTGTTGCTCTCTGAGGGCTATGATCCCATCAGGAAATTTCAGTTTTATATTCCCGTAGGCGGGGGCGTTGAATTCAGGGAAACGCTGCAGGAAGCTGCTGCGCGGGAACTGTTTGAAGAACTGGGTGTGACTGGTCAGACTCTCGAGTTCCTCAATTTTCATGAATCCCTTTTCGAATTTAATGGGGTTCCCGAACATGAAATCATGTATCATTACCTGTGCCGTATTTCTGATGCTGTAAAAGCTGACTTGCCGGCAGAAGGGATTGAGTCGGACGGTGCGGCGTTTAAGATAACCTGGTTTGCGGGTGCAGACCTGGCTTCGATCCGGGACGGCCTGGTGCCGCCAACGATCTATGATGATTTGTGTCCGGTGCTGTTACAGGATGATTGAAGGAATGAGGCGGCTTCTGGTAACCCACCTGCATTGAAGGGAGTTTCTGATGCTGGTCCGAATGTGTTTGATATTTTCTTTTCTACTGATGGGGGCTGGTCCCGCACGTGAGCTGGCAGTGCCGAAACCTGGAATATCGGTCGCTGTCAGGGAGATTGTAGAATGGCTGCCGCCCGACAGTGAATCTCTGATAGTGTCACAGGGACCGTTTGCATTTAAGAAAGCAACTTTTCCGACCCATTCATTTCTGGATTCGACCCGCGCTCTGCCCTTGTTTCTTACGTTGCAGTTTCAGGGTGAATCCCTGTACGAGTTACTGCAGGGGCAGAAAATCACATTGGCAGTAGAAGGCAGTCGTCGGTTCACGGTTCCGGAAGGTTTGGGATTACTGCCTTATGAGGGATGTCAGGTACTTCAATTTGAAAAGGATTCACATCAGAGCGTAGGGGATGCGTTTAAGGTCTGTCTGCAGAAAGCAGAAAAAACCATTCAGCTAGGAAAGTTAAACATCGCCGTCTTCACGGACCGTTGGGAACGCGACGACTGGACACTGTATCTGGCCCAGCCTCGCGCAGGTATGCTGTTATGCGCCACAAATCAGAGTTATCTGGAAGAGATGCTGAAACGAATGCAGGGAGAGCAGCCGAAACGGGCCTTTCCCGACACGCTGAAGGAATGGAAATTCCTGAACGCGACGGCTCCTGTGTGGGGTTTGCGTCATTTCAGTTTAAAGTTCAGTGAAACAGATCCGACATCCCCATTTGATGAAGGTGCCGTGAGTGTGCTTCCTGACGAAGGAGCCATCGGCTTTGTGTTCTGGTTCGATCCGCAACAGGATCAGACAGCGAAGGCCGTTTATCTGTCGAAATCAAAAAAAGCCGCTGAACTGGTGAAGCTGCGCTGGCAGTATGCGGAAGAAAAGCTGACACCTGCGATCCGGGAACTGGAACCGGGTATATTAGAAATCGCTGAACCGGTCGACGGGAATCTGGAAGAGTGGTACTACTTTCAGTTGATTCTGATGGGTTACCTGGGTCATGCCGTTTATATTTAATGTTTTTTCAAAGATGGAAGTTCATAGTATCACGAGCAGAGCTAACATATCTGGAACTGCAAGCGCAGGTTGATTTCCGGCAGTTAGAAGAACTACGAATTGATGCTACCGTTCTTGATGCTCAAGTGCTGAAAGATATGAAAGCGCATTTGCCAGACTGTGTTGTGCGCTAGTAAAATGGATTTTAAAAGAAGCTCGCGAATCCTGAATGAGAGTGATCAGTGAAAAAAATCGATCTGTATCCCGCGTTAATTAACTGGCCGTTTCTGATCATAGGGTGTCTGGTCGGATTCAGTGGCGGCGGCGTGATCGTTCTGCTGGTGATTGGTTACGAACTGATTCGCGTACGAAGAATGACGAGCGCGCTGGCAGATGATGTGACACCTGAGATCATCCGCTCGTATTTTACCAGAGACAATGCGTATCACTGGATTCCCTGGCGCGACCAGGTGCGGGGGATTAATGCAGTCATCAAACATCACGGCGGTTAATTGAGGAAAAGGAGATCCCATGCTGATACGAATTACCTGCTGCGTTTTACTGTTGTTAAGTGGATCGCGTGTTGCAAAGACCTGTGAGCCACTGAGCGACACAGACAAGTCGTCGCTCAGCGTGCGACTGTATGAGCAAAACGAACGGCCCAAAGGGCTGGCGGAATTTACGATCCTGTTTGCAGACAATGAAGAGATTCATTATTTGGCTGGTGGCGAACTACCTGCGGCCCAGGGTGAGACTCCGCTGGAATTTGGGGTCAAACTAACGGGAAAACTGAAGCCTTTGAAACAGAAGCGATTTCGTGCCGCGTTGAAACTGGAAGTCGGCGAACGTGTGGACTCGGCAGATCCTCAGACACAATTGGTTCGAACTGAAACGCTGGAAATTCGATCTAATCTGGAGCGGGGAGTCAAAAAACGAATTCATTGTGGCGGAAAACAATGGCTGGAGTTACTGCTGGAATGACGCGAATTTATTCAGCAGCAATACCATCTCCATCCTTTAGTATTTTCAAGAGAGAGAGTTATGAAACAGTATCCCATCAGTCGTACACAGTATTGGGTCTTCTGCATTGTATTTTCTCTGTGTGCCCTGCTCGGCTTTGCGAGTCTGGTTGTAGGCGAAATATTTCTGCCGCGCAATGCGGGTGGCATGGAAGGACGGATGGCGATGTACCGTTCACTGGGGCTGTGGTCGTTTGCCTGGCTGGGGGTTGCCGTCTGGGCCGGGCAGCGGCTCTGGGTTTTGCGAAGATCAGAGTGATCTACACTCCCGGAGCAGGAACGAACGACATGACCTGTTCAACGGATAGAGAACCTGTTCTCACTGCAGTGTGTCTGACAGGATGGAACCGGTTTCGTATAATATATCGAAATCTGGTCTCAATATTCTAATTCGCAGTATGAGTCAGAACGATGAATTTCCGAGTCAGACAAATCGAACTGGATGACCTTGCCGGATTCCGTGAAGCATTAACTCGCGTGGCGGCTGAGAGGAAATACCTGCTGACCGTGGAGCCTCCTTCACTGGAGAACATGGAAGCCTATGTCAGGCATAACATCGAACAGAACCATGCGCAATATGTGGCATTGGTTGAGCAGAGAATCGTGGGCTGGGCCGACCTCATTCCCCACGCGCGCGAAACTGTCAGGCATGTAGCGCGGCTGGGCATGGGAGTCTTGCCGGAATGCCGGGGACAGGGAATTGGTAATCAACTGCTGGAACGCGCGATGGCGCATGCCTGGGAACAGGGATTGAAACGACTGGAGCTGGAAGTGTTTTCCACTAACGAAGTCGCGCTGAATCTGTATCGAAAGCACGGTTATCAGGTGGAAGGCGTGAAGCGGTTTGCGAGATGCATCGATGGCGAGTATCAGGATATTGTGGTCATGGGCCAGTATCGCATCTGATGATTTACTTATGACTCAACGATTCGCTGTAGGGCAGTTCTTCGATGTTGCCTAAGCCGAAGACCTGCAGGAAGCGGGCGGTGGTGATGTACTTGACGTCCGCTTTTTTCTGATCTGCCCGTTCGATGGCGATCAGTTCGCGTCTGAGCAACTGACGGAGGATGCCGTTGGCTTTGTCTTTGCCGGCTTCGATGATCTGCTCTTTGCTGATCGGCTGCTGGTAGGCGACGAGCGCGAGAACTTCGAGTGCGTCCTGTGAGAGCTTGACCTCTTTAGGGCCGAAGCCATACACGCGGTTGCGAATGCGTTCGAAGTCGTGCCTGAGAATGAGACGGTAGCCCCCTTCTTCCATCCGGATCTCATAGGGGCGCGCTTCTTCGTTGTACTGACGATTGATGTCGTCCAGCAGGTCGTCGACATAGGACGAGGAATACTCATCGTTGAGCAGGGAGCAGAGCTTTTTTGTGGTCAGCGGTTTGCCGCCGACAAACAGGGCGGCTTCGATGATCTGTCGCGGGGGGATGCGGGCTTCGCGTTTTACCGATGTGCTGCTGGTCTTCGGTTGTTCGGTTGCTTGTTCGACGGCCGCTTCGTCCGGCAGTTTCAAATCGCGCTCGACCGCTTCAATGGCTTCCAGCGTCCGTTCGTAATCGGCGTCCAGTTCTTCGTCGACCTGACTGCTGGCAGAGAAGGCGGCCAGAAAGTCGTCTTCGTTGGAGCTGGTATCGTCGCTGGCTGGTTGTTCTTCTTCCACAGACATTCCCTCAATCCTTTCAGGGAACCAGGCATCAAAGTTCAAAGTGCCGGACGGTCAATCAGAGAGGCTTTGCAGAAGTTCAATGATTCAAAGCCAGCACATACGCTTCCCACTCAGCCTGATTCTGCCGGGCGGCTTTCAGCTGAGCCGGGTTATTGTGCATATTTGCTTCGATTTCATCAACCTTTTTCTGGCATTTAGGACAATGGGCGAGGTGAACCTGCATCTGGTGCTCGGTATTTTGATCGAGTCGGTGCGCCACATAGTCACCCGCATAATCGAGGGCCTGCTGGCAGTTAATGCCCCCTGGCATTTTTTTACCGGCAATCTGATCGCCTGAGGAGCCGGAAATCTGATACATCCCTACAAAGCCGATCAGCCCGACAACCAGGCAGACGGTCAGGATCTCGGCACCGGTAATCAGGTGGCTGATCTGTTTCCGTTTTTTCATGACGGACACAAACTGACAGAGGTCTCCCGGAGCGCAGGACTGCCACTCGGTTTCGGTTTCCATTGATGATTGCGTTGGGTTGTTTTTGTTCATGTTCAAACCTCCTGCTGCATCAGCAGGAATTCTGCTTTCTTTCGTTTGGGACGTTTCCCCTTACTTTTATTATCGTAGCCAATGCCTGTGTGATCTGTGAGATAGCATACAGTTTCCCTGCATTTGAACTCACATGGTGTTAAGGGCGGGGTTTCAGTCAGGCTTCCGCTCCTCTCAGAATGAATTCGCCCGATTGATCTGGTTTCGACTGGAAGGCGGGTGTCAGTTTAAAATCAATCGAATGTGCGAGGTACCTGGCTTTCCTTAAGATAATGTGTCGCTTCTGGATATCGATGCTGCGTTCATCCTGAAGTTCGCCCAGCAGCACGGTCACGGTTTCCCGCGTGCTGCCGATGATACTGGCCAGTTCCTGGTGCGAGAGTTTAATGTTGATCAGAACGCCTTCATTTGTGAAGCGCCCATATTTTTCTGCCAGTTCGAGCAGTAAATGAGTCAGGCGGTCCCGGTTGGAGCGAAACAGCAGTGATTTGAGCCGCTGTTCGATCCGCTGGCGTCGTAATCCCATCAGCTTGGTCACACCCAGGGAAACGGTGGCGTGATGTTCCATGAGGTCCTGAATGATCTGGCCGGGAATGCGGAGAATCGAGGCTTTGAGCATGGCTTCGGCATATTCTTCGCGTTCGCCACCACCCAGAATGGCCAGCTCTCCGAAGAGCTCACCCGGTTCGATTAATGCCAGCAGCGCCTGTTTTCCTTCGCTGGTCAGGTGATAGAGTTTAATTCTTCCGGAGAGCAGCAGGTAAACCGAATCGCTGCTTTCGGTGGGGAGATAAACCATATTTCCGCGTGCGAAATTTCGCACGGAGGAGTTGCGTTCGACATGCGCAATCTGATCCTGGCTTAAGCGTTCAAAGAGATCGCAGTTTTTCAGGTACCAGAAATTTTTGTCCATGGAGACGAACCTAACCCTGTTTCAGTTCACAGGGAATGACATGAGAAAGCCATCAGTGGCTGCAGATCCTGCAAATCGCATTCAGCGTCTGCCAGCTAAAGCGCGTCACATTTCACCAGAGCGTCTTTCAATTTATGATGCTCGGTCCAGGTGACCTTGAAGACGCTCCAGTAAAACTGGACACCGTCTAATATACAGCGTGAGAAGCGGTTTTGAGAACCCCCGTTTTACTGAAACGGGCCATTTTTTGAGTTTGCGTGATATCCAGCAGAGTGTAAAACGGATCAAATGTCCCTGGAATCTTGTTTTTGCAGCAGATCCCTCAGAATCTGCTGAGGAGCACCGATCTGCAGAACATGGATGGTGCCCGTGTACTGACGGGAGTCGGGATTGGCGAAACCCTGTTTTTCGGCGACAAAGGTCGCGGTCTGATGTGCGTGAATGCATTCGCCGAGTGGCTGTCCGGTATCGCAGTCGAGTCCCGAAGGTAAGTCCACTGCCAGCTTAAAACCCGGTGCCTGATTGATGCAGGAAATCGCGGTTGAAAACGGCTCGCGAATGGTGCCTTGCACGCCTGTTCCCAGCAGAGCGTCGACAATCCAGTCGGCCGAGTTCAGGAAATCGCAGAACGCCTGCGGCTGCTTCAGACCGGGATCGACGTGCATGGCAATCTGCATGCGCCGGGCGACGTGAAAATTGGTGGCGGCATCCCCTTTGAGTTCTGAGGGATCCGCCAGCAGGTAGATTTCCACGGGGATCCCGGCATTATCCAGATGCCGGGCGATGACAAAGCCGTCGCCGCCGTTATTGCCTTTGCCGACACAGATTTTTACAGGCCCTGTTGCTTTGAGTGAAATGAGCAGTTCGAACACACCTCGTCCTGCGTTCTCCATCAAGGCGATGCCGGGCAGTCCGAATTCCTCGATGGTGCGTTGGTCAACACTGCGTACTTCGTCGCGGCTGAGTCTGTTTGCGGGGGTCATTTTTCTCCTCGAATTCTGATTCTGGAGTGGAAACTCAAATTAAAAAGGGTGAAAAATCGATCAAAGTAAGTTTATTATCAGTGGTTACGGGGTTTTCAACAGAGGGAAATTGAATTACGATCTCCGGGGACGCGGGCAGCATTTCTTCCCGACCTCTTTTCGAAATGGAAAATCTCAGTCTCCAAACAGGATACTTCTGGAGAGTCAGCAGTGATAGATGAATATTCTGATCGATGGGCTCTGATTACGGGTGCTTCATCCGGAATCGGCCTGGAGTTTGCACACCGGCTGGCTGCCCGGGGGATGCATCTGGTGTTGACTGCCCGCCGCAAAGAGAAGCTGGAAGAACTGGCAGCAGAGCTGTTGACCCGTCATGGCACAAAAACGGAAGTGGTGGTGCTGGATCTGTCCGAACAGGCAGCCCCTGCCCGACTGTATGAGGAAGTCAAATCGCGGGGCGTGCAGGTGGAACTGCTGATCAATAACGCGGGCTTCAGTGTCGTTTCCGATATCGCGTCGACTGATCGCGAGCGGGTGATGGAGATGGTCAGGTTGAATATCGGTGCTCTGACAGACCTGACTTATTTTTATCTGCCCGAGATGATGAAGCGGCGACATGGAGGGATTATCAACATTGCCTCTGTGGCTGCGTTTCAGCCGGTTGCGTATATGTCGGCGTATGCTGCCAGTAAAAGCTATGTGCTGCACTTCACAGAAGGCCTGTGGGCGGAGGCCCGGGATCAGGGAGTGACTGTGACGGCTTTGTGTCCGGGAACCACGCAGACCGAATTTTTCGATGTTGCCGGCGTGGAAGGCTGGTTGAAGAAACACCGTTATCAGACCGTGGACCAGGTCGTCAAAACCGGTTTGAAGGCGCTGGAGAAGAAGCGGCAGTATACCGTTTCGGGGTGGGGAAACTATTTTCTGTCGCTGCTGGTACGCATCGCGACCCGCCGCACGGTGGTGGTGGAGTCCATGAAATATTTTCGACCACAGCCCCCCAAAGAGAAAAAATAGCGCGCATGTACACTTTTCGCTGGCCGGCTGTGGGGCTTCGCGTTGAAGTTTGTGTTTTTTTAGTTGATTTTGCTTTGAAAACAGCCCGCCAAGTTGACGATCTGGCGGGGCAGGCAGTATAACTGTCGTTCCCTATTTTGGAATTTGTCGCAGAAGGTATATAAATGGCTTCCAAATCGAAGATTGAAAAACAGAAACGAAACGCAAAGCTGGTTGAAAAGTACGCCGCTGTACGGGCTGAACTGGTTGCTAAAGGTGATTACGAAGGGCTTGCTAAACTGCCCCGTAGTTCCAGCAAAACCCGTCTCCGTCGTCTGTGTCAGCTGACCGGACGTCCCCGCGGTAACTATCGCAAGTTCCAGATTTCGCGTATCGCTCTGCGGGATATGGCTTTAGATGGCCTGATCCCCGGTATGAAAAAATCAAGCTGGTAAGCTGATCGTTCCCACGAGATCGAAGAGTGTGATCTTCGATTCCAGCCAGCAACATGAAATCAGCGTCGCCCCGGCTTTCGGGTGTCCCCAGTTTACGGCGCATGAAAAAGGAAAACAGAATGTCAGTCGGTTTATCACGTAAAGAGATTGTCAAGCGGCGGAAAAAACGAGCTCGTCTGAAAAAGAAGCTCAAATGCCGGTTCTGCCCGGATGGTAACATCCCACGTCCCGTCTATGTCGATTACAAGGATCTGAGAACCCTGCGTTCTCTCCTGGATCGTGAAGGACGTATTCTGCCTCGTCGTCGCACCGGCACCTCAGCCCTGTATCAGCGTGCTGTGCGTAAAGCCGTGCTGCGAGCCCGCTTCATCGGTCTGCTGCCTTACGTGGCAGAAGACTAAGCTGCGAAGCAGATATGATAAATTAAAAAAGCTCTGGACCAGATCAGTCCAGAGCTTTTTTTGTTTGCTTGAAATCGTGGAATTGAATCAGCAGCGCTTACCAGTGCAGGCCCGTCGGAAAGGAATCGGTCTGAAACGCATCCAGCAGGCTGTGTTCGGACTTGTCTTTCTGCTCGATGGTCGCTTCGGCACACGATTCTTCGGTTTCCCAGATGACGACTTTTACAGCCTGGACTCCCAGATCATTCAGCAGGCTCGGGCAGACTTCATCCAGCAGGTAGCGGGCCATATTTTCCGCCGTGGGATTGTAAGGCAGAACGAAGTACTTAGTGGGCTCGACCATGCGAATCGCGTTTAAGCCGTTCTCATCTTCGATGTTGAGCAGGAAGCCGTGGTCCCAGTTTTCATCGATCCAGCCTTTAAGCAGACTTTTGAGGTGCGCAAAGTCGATGATCCGCCCGACCGCGTCCGTATCGGGACCGGTGACGTAAAAGTCGGCCACGTAATTGTGACCATGAAAAAACTGGCATTTCCCTTCATGGCGGAATAAGCGGTGACCCGCATTAAACTTGATCCGCCGCATGATTGTCATACCCATAATATTATTTCGACCTCGTAATAAACGTGATTCGTAAATACGTTGATTGATATTATTAACTGTCCAGCAGAGATTTCATACCCTGCGTCATCACGGCGTCGATACCGGGATCACAAAAGGCGACACTGACTTCGTAACCACCTGCGGGATATTCTTCTGCTACCGGAATATACCAGGGGCCGCCATCTCCATAGGCGGCTGTCGCGATGAACTGATCGGGCTGAATGCTCTGGGCACGAAGCTGATATTGGATAAAGCTTTCCGCCGGCAAGTGCAGCGTTTTGATGTCGTTCATCTGCAGTGAACTGAGCGTAATCGGGATTTTCTTTTCGACCCGCTGTAACCAGGCCAGCATGAAGGAAGGCCGATTCCGGTTGACGACGCTGTTGTCTTTGTTGGAAATCGTCTTCGTCAGTTCTTCTACGCTAAAAGTACTTCTCACGGGAGGTAAAATATCATGAGTTTTCCAGGTCAGCTGCCCGACCGGTTCGGGTTTGAGCCCTTTTTCGGAAGTGATGATACCATCATAAATTCGCTTCGCCAGAATCTCCCGCATGGGCTTGGTGCCGTCGTTGTATTTACCGGCTGAAACATTCCCGGCACACCCTGTGAAATAAATGTGCGTGCAGCCCGGTTCTTCCTGCTGACGCTGCTTGCGGGCGATGCCGGTAAAGTCGCTGCTGACGCGTCCGTCGCCGTAATAGCTCATGGGATGTGTCGAGTAGTAATGGCAGGAGACCAGTTTTTTATCTTTGTTGTAAAAGGCAATCGTTTTCAGGAACGGGTCGATGGTTCCTTCGGTCATGCTCCGCAGACTTTCATCTTTACAGCTGCTGCCGCGCATGCGGACGATCTTGCCATTTTTGTCGCGGTCAATCCGGCGGTTGGAGGCGACCTTGTCGACTTTCCCCTGGCTGTGTGCGACATGCGTTACGGGCTCTGCTTTGGGGATCGCCGCGGTGACTGCCTTACGGGCTTTATCGAGACATTCGTTGAAGAAATCGAGCTCGACGATGTGGGGCAGGTCGCCTTGTTCGAGGATGATCTGCTCGGCATTCAGGCAGGCGAAAGGAGCATTATGCTGATGCACACACTGTACGGCGACCCGATCAATGGTTGTGCCGGCCGCTTCGGCCAGGGCAGTTCGCCAGGCGATATGCGCGTCGTTCAACAGGCCTGTCCAGTCGACGGCGCAGACCACAATCGGCTTGCCGGCACCCAGCAGGACGTAGCCAATGGCTTCCAGTGAATCGTCATACCCCACGACCGGTTTGATCCAGCCTCCGCAGAGGGAATGCCCTTTGGGAGGAGACACGTCAAACCGGAAAGCGGCGATATGCAGATTTGGATTGCGGGTGGTCTCTGCCTGATTGGCGCAGGCCCACTCTTCCAGGGAAAACGCAGTACCGGTCGCTGCCAGGGAGGCTGCGAGAAAGTCACGTCGACTGAATTGGCTCATAAGTCACCTGTGTTCGTTGGACGGTTTACAGTTTTGTGGGATTGGGAGCGTCTCCATAGACTTCTTTGGGGTCGAATACTTTTTCTGTTTCGGTGAACTGCAGCGCGAGGCCTTTGTCTTTGATTTCATCGCTGACAGGCACACGACGGTAGAAACAGGAACGATACCCGACGTGGCAGCTGGCACCACCACCCATGACATCAACGCGTAACCAGATGGTATCCTGGTCGTCGTCAATCAGCAGTGCTTTGACTTTTTGTACCAGGCCGCTGGTGGCACCCTTGTGCCAGAGTACCTGGCGGCTGCGGCTCCAGTAAACGGCTTCGCCCAGTTCGATCGTTTTCTTAAGCGCTTCCTCATTCATATAAGCATGCATGAGCAGTTCACCCGATGTATAATCGGTCGTGACTACAGGAATCAAACCGTCCTGATCAAATTTCGGGGCCAGTTCATTTCCTTCTTCCACCTGCTCGACGGTTGTCCGTGCCGCGAATTGAATTCCATCTGACATGATTTTGTCTTTCCTCACTTCGATACAATCATTTAGCTGACTGTGGAGAGAATCTCCACTTTATTACTACCCGTAAAACGGGCTGATAACTGAGAGCAGTGCCATTCCCGAATTCATTTCTGAAACCCGTGGCGACCCTGGTCTGATGAACGGGATATCCTCAAAACGGGTTGCATCTCGCTTCACCGGATTCAAACAGCGTGGCTGGTGACATCATACGCGATGGCTGCGGTCAGACACACTTTCTGGGGCGCTGTTCAAGCGGAAAATGGCAGATTTCCTGCTCTGGGGTACGGTTTTTCTACCCTGAAATAGTAAACCTAATGGTGAGGCAGGTCAGTAGCTTGATGCGGGATTTTGAGAGGTTTCACAGAATTATCGGTTGGGAAGTCAGGATTAGTATACATGCGCGATCACAATAAAATCATTCTGTTCTGTTTGCAGGGGTTTTGAAAAACAGGACAGTTGAAATCCAGTGAAGTTCACAGCGATTTCAGGAATCAGTTTCGACGCGCGGGGCTGGTATAAATTTGTGCCATTTCCGCGATGCGGGTTTTGACCAGTTTGCGTAACGAAGGGGGGGAAATCACTTCCGCCTGATTCCCGAAGCTCAACAGCCAGTCAGTCAGCTGATCCAGATTTTCCACGCGTGCCCGGAACTCGATATCACCCCCTTTGAGTGTACGAATTTCCTGTGACTGATCCCAGTTGATATGAGAGACAGTCTGCGCGACGTAGCTTTGAAAGCGAATTTTCACAGATACCGCCCTGGGTGAGTGCCGGACAGGATCCCAGGATTTTCCGAGATAGCGTTCCAGTTTAAAGCGGGAAGGTTTTTTAAAGGTTTCATCGAGCAGTTCCGATTTCTTGATTTTCAGAACCGGAAAAACTTTGATGCCTCGATCGACTGAGGAGCGTCCTATGACAAACCACTCGCGATTTGAATACAGCATATGATACGGGCTCAACATGGTTGAAACCGTCTTTTGTTCTTTGGGGCAGTCATAGTGAATACGCACGTTTTGTTTGGATGTGACTGCTTTGAGAAGCGTTTTATAATGAATTTCGTTCCGCATCGACGGGTTACAGGGAGTCAGCCAGACCGAAACAGACCGGGCCGCTTCGATAACATGCTCGCGCAGATCATCGGGGAGACTGCTCAGAATTTTGGCGGACGCGGAGCGGGCGATCCCATCCAGGGGTAAACCCACGATGGTTTTATCGAGGTCCTGGCTGAGTACGAACAGCGCCAGAACTTCTTCGAACGTGAGGTCTTTGAACGGAA
>NZ_CAXAVM010000198.1:0-12634 GCF_963972345.1 uncultured Gimesia sp.
GCGCGTGACCAGTTTACAGAGCACTGAAACACGCGACACCGGTTCCTGATCTTCACTATAAATAAGCCTGTTTTTTCCAGATCATCAGTTCTCATATCCGCACTCATTCCTGATGTAACCCTGCGGGTCGCCGCACATCGCAGGCTTTCGCCCCACAACCGCCCGGCCATCGCCCCATATCGGTTCGCTGTCAACCCGTATCGCCACCCGAATCCGTTCAGACCCCCTTGACAGGCCCGCGCCCCTGCAGAAAATAATCTTGCGAACAATGAAAGCAGACTGATCCCGAAATCAGTACTCACACAAGACTCATAAATGAATAATCGATCAAAACCGTCCATCACTCTAACTCAATCCTTATTTTGTAAAGTCACAAGAAAGAAACGGGTAGCCCCGGATGCAATCCGGGGTTGTCGCAGACAACAGAAAACTGTCAGAGCAGACATTCAAACCAGAACACCAGATCCAACCTGATTAGCCGCAGGGCGTTAGCCCCGGTTTATCGAGATTAACCAGAACCGCGTTGGACGGCACTGTTGACTTGCTAAACTGCGATGACGTAAACAGCTCCCCCACCTGGTCCACAGCGAATTATAATTATCGGCCCCCATTCCCCGCAGATGAAAATCACGAACCAGTAAACAGACAACGGGTAACCCCGAATGCAATTCGGGGCGAGCATCGCGAGCAGGAGGTCTCAGTTGCCGCGTCCAATCCGAAACCGGGCTGCCCCTCGACTCGGCACGGCCGGACGAACTCGCAGCAACCGCGGCTAACGCCGTTCGGCTAACAGGAAAGAAAATCGGGTCGCCCCCGAATACAATCCGGGGTTGTCACCGACAACAGGAAACCGTCAGATCAGCCACACAATTCAGATCAATGAAACCGACCTGCCAGGCTGTAGGGGCGGTACCCATGTGTCCGCCCGCCTGGCGAGATTCGCACCAGTTTCACACCCCAATGGGACCAGAGCAAACCCGCTCCCGTCATTATTCGACCACGAAAAACACCAAACCACACAAAAACAGACAATGGGTAACCCCGAATGCAATTCTACCCGCTCACCTCTGCACTGTTTTACAACCAGGTAACCAACCTCGGAACAACACTTCAACGAAAACAATGCTGTTAGTTCCTCGGGCATCGGTTAGAATGGAACAAGACCGAAAGACCACTCACGAACAGATATCAAGAACACGGAACTTTTGCGGATGTCTGCAATGAAACTGTTTCAACGTTATCCCTGGAAGTTACTTAAGCATCAAGGCCTGATCACCTTTTTACTGTTTATCCTGCTCATCTACATGGCTGCTTCTTCCACGTATCTGACCTACTTTGTCACCGGTTACGTATTGCGGAGCCCGTTCGAGTCCCAGGGAACGTATCTCGTTCGGTCCATTCTGTTTCTGAGCGACGAGCACAAACATTCGCCGGAAATGTACCGTGCGTACGTCGATGAATTAAAAACACTGGAATGGGACGACGTCAGGGGAGAGCTAATACCGCGTTACCTGAAAGGTTCGCCGTTTATCGGTTCCCGTTCCATGTTTTGTGAAAAAGACATGATGCGTCTCTGGCCCAAAGAGTTGAAGGCGGAATGCGAGCAGATCATTACGAAACAGGAGCAACACCCGACGTTGACCGAACGAGAGTACTTGAATGTTCTGTATTTACACTTCGATCTTTGCAGCAGCACGTATCCAGGAATGCGGGAAGTGGCCTCGGCCAGGGATGCCAGCGAAACCTGTATGAAAATCAGGGAGATCGTCAATAAGAAACCCCTCATGGGGGATAGTTACGTCTATGATCGTTACATCTATATGATGAAAAGCCTTGTCGAGAACGCCTGCCCCACTGCAGTGGAAACCATGAAGAGCGCAACCGCCAGCGAATTATTCTCGATCTATGTCATACGCCTGCTGAATCTGGAATCAGACACCCCCAAACCACCTGCGCCGGAACAAGAACAAATGAGGCAACTGGTAGACCGACTCCTCGAACTGGACGAATCAGAAAAGATCACCATTGAGAACGAAGCCGGCGTCACCAGGTTTATTCGAGCAAAGTCAGGCGAAGTGATTGTGGAATTAGACGACAGCAGAAAATGATAAGACTTCCAGACAAATACAGGTTCCAGAAACTTTGAATCCCGTTTGATGTGATGAGCTTAAATCATGGGTCTTGATGGCGTCGCACTTGTAATGGCAATTGAAGACAAATTCGGTATAACGATACCGGACGATGTCTCTTCAGAAATACGCACTGTGGACGATCTGGTGGGATTCTGCCTCGATCGTATTCACGCCGCTGATACAGTCTATTGCCCTTCGTTGTCCAGTTTTCTCTCACTGCGACATCTCGTGCGCGATATCCGAAATGATCCTGACCTGAGATTACGCCCGCGAGACAATGTCGAAACGGTGCTGGACGAATCTGATCGAAAACGTCTTTGGCAGCAACTGCCCGAGTTATTGAAATCACATCCGCGTGAACTGAGGCGACCTGCCTGGCTGCGCAAAACTCTGGTAGTAGTCGTTCTCAGTTTCCCGATTGCATTGATGGCAGTCCTTCCGTGGCACGTTGAAATACTGACATTGATCTGGTTGGCAACCATCGCATTGGGCATAATTCTCAATTGGCTCACAATCAATATGCGTACCCGGACGCCAGACGGATATACGACATTTGGTGACATCACCATACGGATCGTGGGAGTGACTGTCGCAACGAATCCGCCTGCAAAAACAGACTATGACACCGTGTTTTCAATCATCAAAGAAATTATTGTCGATCAACTCGGTGTCGATGCTGACGAGGTTGTTCCCACGGCCCGATTTATACAAGACCTCGGCTTGAACTGACACATTTCAAAACAATGCAAGCTAGGCTGCCGATTAAACCACTGCCATCAGAAACACCACCCATTTACCAGAACGGCTCTGCCACACGGAATTGAAAACTGGTTCCGGGCAATGATTCCTGGCGACCGTTTAACCGTTTGCCGTCCCACGTAACGATCGATCTGCGAGCATTTGCTCAATCTTAACAATCGCTTTAGATCGGTTTGAGCCTTTGATCAGCCATTGGGGGAGTGCATATAGCGCCGCCTGATTTCGGTCTTCGTTGCCTCTAAGGACATCTCGGATCTGCCGAAGCCGGCTTTCATTCTCAGCCCATAGCACGTTGTCACCAATGCAGATTCGGTACCAGAACCGATGCTCAAGTGACGCGCCCGATTTGAGTTCGTCAACAATGCCACATTGGGAGCACAGAATTCGTTTGACACAAAACCCGATATACGGGTTACGGTAAGTGCCATGCACACCGCGCGCGTACGTTTTTCCGACGCAACGACCTCCGCATGACGGGCAGACAAGGTCGTAGTCAGGACCGTCTTGGCCATAAAATAGTGTGTCTGTATCAAACCACATTGTGCCAGTTAGCCTTTGAGAGATAGAATTTGAATCTGTCTATATTTATCAGGATTGCTGTCTCGTATCAATTGCTGTCTTCTGGGCTGACGTTCACATCTGGTGTTTACCAAGGTAACACCCCCCAACGACCAGATTTTTAGCTTTACCGACGGCGCCTGCCGCTTCTGGAACAACCAACTCCTGATCCCCGCCGGCTACCAGGGCTTGCTGCTGGAACGAAATACAAAACCCTGAGCGGCGCTCGTCGAAAGTAATAAACTCGACAACAAACCGTCCCGAACTATTTTTCCGATCGCCTCTGCCACGCTGAGATGAAAAAAAGGTAAGGTGATGAATGAGCCGTGGAGCTTTTTTGTGCACGATTAATCTGTAACAAGTTTCTTGTATAGTTGTAAGGTTTTGTAACTAAATGACTTGTATTATTTATGTGCTTGTGAAATGCATTGACCCATTTATGCCTATGTGTATAAAATGCTATGTAGGAACAGCCTATCTTGTAGAATATTTATGCAAGGTAAGTTTACCAGTACTAAATGTGATCACGTTGCTTATTTTATGATGTATATGATAATTAGTGATCAGCTTTACGAAGGCTTCTAGATCTCCAAGTTTAATCATGGCCTTTATATGGAAGAGAAAAAACTCTTAGCATGAGTAACGAAAAATGCCCATCTTTTGAAAATCCACCAGTCATTGAGACCGCTCTTTCTGTTCAATTTGATGAACTATCAAATTTCAAATCTACGCACTTTGGCATGTTCTACGAGACTGTTAAAGACAGATTTCCTGTGGTTGAAGATCAGTCTAGGCTCGCCCCAGTAAGAGAACCTTTTCCAAGAATCCCGCGAATGCAAGGAATCCGATTCAAGGCCAACGAGGGGGGGCCTGACCGGGTATGGTATAAGGAACCTGATCACGGGAGTAAGATGTTGCAATTGCAGCCAGATAGATATGTTTTTAACTGGTGTCAGAAAGAAGGTGAGAAATATCCTCGTTTTTCAACTTATCTCCCACAATGCTTATCAGGATTTAAAGAATTCACAGAGTGGGCTCAGCAAAATGAACTAGGTCAAGTCAAACCAAATCTTTGTGAAGTCACCTATATCAATCAACTGTATCCTTATGAAGATGAAAAACTGATAGATTTTTTTGGAACTGTATTCACTGGTTTGCGATGGGAAACTTCTGATAACTGGCTTCCACAACCGCCTGAAATTGCGTCTTTCAACAGAGTTTTTGTAATAGAAGAAAATAAAGGAAGACTTTACGTAGAAGCCAGTTTCGCAGTTGATGGTGAAGGGCAAGAATTTATCCTGTTAAAAATCACAGCGAGGGTGAATATTAAAGAAGATGGCGATCTAGAGGAAGGAATGAACTTAGCTCACATTTGGGTTGTAAAAGGATTTACAAGCCTCACCGAAGATCACATTCAAGTTGAACGATGGAAACGGAGCCAGTAATGGTTATAACAGCTACTGCAGATGATATAACAACTTTTTCTCGTGCTAAATGTTTGACTACAAGCGCTGATAATTCGGTTGAGTGGGGGCGTGAATCTCGAGAACGATCAGCTGAATGGTATCGTCCTTGTGAGGAGAAAGTTATTGGATTCCTTCAATTAAGCGCTAACTGGGATAGTTATGGGGCGTTCCCAATAAGAGAAGAATCTGTCGAACGCGCACTCACAGTTCTTTACGATTTATCTTTGGTAAAGGGGATCAGGCGCCCTCGTGTTGTTCCCACTGTATCTGGCAACGTTGGGCTATCATGGGAGTGGGATGATTGTAATCAAGAACTCGACGTCGAAGTGGATGCTTCACGAGGTGTTCGCTACTCATATTATAATGAGAATGATCCTGACAAAAATCTCGAAGAAATAACTACATATGATCTCATGGATATAGCACAAATTCTTACTGATAAATGGTAATGGACGATGAATGAGCCAATCGGGGGCTGTGGAAAATATAGATGATGATGATATTCTTATGAGGCGTATACAGCCTGATGAGGACATGGTTGCTAAACGTAAAGAAGGTGGTTTACGTGCTTCATCCTTTGCAATGCAAACGAGGCGAGGAGAAGACTATTTATCTTGTTCCCTTCTTCGGATTACTTCGCCAAAAGAATTATTAGAGTTAATACCAGCAGGGGGAAAAAGCAACGATAGATGGAGAATATCAATCTTTCGTGCCTCTGACGCGAGGAATAATGGATACGAAATTATTCACGATCCTACAGATGAAGATTATGGTCACTCTATTGTAACAGGTCAAAACGGTGAGCCGATGCCAAACCACAAATTCAAAGAAATTGCTAGACATTCAAGGATTCTCACCGTAGAAGAAATAGAAAATCCGAATTTAATTACATAAAAACAAATAAAGGTTCCAGGAACCAAAAGCCGTCCCGGTTTCCTAAAAATGCCGGGCGTATAAATGCAGTGATGTGATTCCCCACTGCTGCAGGGGCTTGCTGGCATGGCTGTGGACTGTCTGCCCGGAACCAAACAGTTCGTCCCCGATATCAGGTAACTTGCTACTGATCAGCCTGGAGCAGTCTGTCTCTTGCAGGGGGCTGTCAAACACGATCTCCATTTCACGTTCATAAAGGCTCGTCAGATTTTTCAAGATCTCTGGGTCCAGGTCAGGTGAAAGCCAGTCCTTTTCAATAACCGGTAGCAGGTATTGCCGTCGTGTTCGACTGAGAATGGCTGCTTAACATTCGGGGCCCCAGGCTCGCTGAGACTACTTTACACCTGATTGACCTGTTAGACTCACCTGATTCTTTTCTTTCGGTGACTTGAACCTGTTTTTCTAAGGAGTTTAAAGTGGCCTTCACTCGATTCGCCAGCGTCCTGCTTTTCTGCCTCATGTCGACTGCCGTACAGGGCGGTGAGACGGTCAACATTCTGAACTACGTTCGCGCTGAGAGCGACATGCAGTTCAAAGGCTATGCTGCCAAGGCGGGCGGCGTCGGCAAGCTCTTGAATTTTCGCGAGGTGTATTCGGTCGAGAACCAGACGACGATCCGCGGCAATCGGGACACGTTGTATTCCTTTGGTGTGTACGACTTGACCAGCCCGATCACGATCATCAAGCCGGCATCACCGGACCGGTTCCAGTCGCTGCTCGTAATTGACCAGGACGAGTTTAACCCCGTGCTCAAGAATGGTGCGGGTAAGGTGACGTTGACGATCGACGACGTCGGTACGCGTTATGTGATGCTGGTGTTCCGCACCTTCTGTGATCCCAACAGCCGGGAAGACATGAAACAGGCACACGCCCTGCAGGATGCGATCAAGGTCGAGCAGGCATCGGCGGGCCAACTCGAACTGCCGGACTGGGATGAGACGTCGCTTGTGGCGACCCGTCAAGCGCTGAATCAACTGGCTGCCAAGCTGGATGGCTTTCCGGACGCCTTCGGGCCAAGAGGGGACGTCGATCCAACCCAGCACCTGCTGGGGGCCGCGTTTGGCTGGGGCGGAAATCCGCAGCGCGGGGCGATGTACTTCAATGTCACGCCGAAGCAGAACGACGGTCAGATCGCTTACACACTCACAATGCCTAAAGACGTGCCCGTTGCCGCCTTCTGGTCGGTCACCGTTTACAACAAAGATGGCTTCTTCACGCCTAACGACCTCAATGCCTACTCGTTCAACAGCATCACTGCCAAACGCGATGATGACGGCAAGGTGACGATCCATTTCGGCGGCGACTCTACGGCAAGCAATTATCTGCCCATCACCGACGGCTGGAATTACATCGTCCGCTGTTACCTTCCCGGCTGGCAGATTGTGGAGGGCAACTGGACGCCGCCTGCGCTGCAGCCTGTCGAATAATCGCAGAGCACAGACAGAGGCCCGGTGAAGTGGCTGGCGTTCACTGAGAATTATCTGCGAAGCAATAACAGATGGGAGGTTCAAAAAATATTGGACCTCCCCTATTCATTTATCATCCGTTCCACGCACTGCGATGCTGTGATGTTCCCATGGGTAATTCAGGGGAACCAGAGTTGGTGGCCTCTCCCGCACTCTTTTGCATTTCTCCACAAATCAATCATAATGCAGTTATGGACTGAAAACTGCACTCTTAGATCACCAACGAAAACACGCGCCCATGCTTTCCGAACTCAAACTCCTCGACGCCACACTGCACCGCACGGAAACAGAAACCCGGATGCCGTTTCGGTTTGGTATCGCCGTCATGACGGCGGCGCCGCATGTGTTTCTGCGGTGTCGGTATGAAATTGACGGTCAGGTCGTCACCGGCATTGCGGCGGAAGGTCTGCTGCCCAGGTGGTTTGATAAGTCGCCTGAGAAACAGGCAACGCAGGAGATCGACGAGATGCTGCTGGTCATTCGGCAGGCGGTCGCGTTTGCGCGGCAGGCGACAGCCGCGCCCGCGTTTGATTTCTGGCGGCAGGTTTACCAGGCACAGGTGACGTGGGCCGCGGAGCAGGGGCTGCCTTCGCTGCTGGCGCAGTTTGGGGTCAGCATGGTCGAACGCACGCTGCTCGATGCGCTGGCCCGGGCCGAACAGTGTAACCTGGCGACGCTGCTGTGGGAGAACCGCGTCGGCCTGGATCTGGCGGCGATTCACCCCGAACTGGCGGGCCGCACGCCGAACGAGTTTCTGCCTGATCAGCCGCTGTCGAAAATCATCGCCCGCCACACGGTCGGACTCTCCGATCCGTTGACTGCCGCCGACCTGACGCCCGAGAACCGCATCGATGACGGGCTGCCGCAAACGCTGGAAGACTGCATTCGCGTCTACGGTTTGCGGCACTTCAAGCTCAAGGCGCAAGGCGATGTCGACCGCGACCTGGAACGGCTGCGGTGCGTCGCGCGGGTTATCACCGCGCATTGCGGAAACAACTTCTCGTTCACGCTGGACGGCAACGAGCAGTACCGCGAGTTCCCTCGCTTCGTCGAACTCTGGGACGGCATTCAGGCTGATGCATTGTTGTCTGGGTTCTTCGAACGTCTGATTTTCATCGAGCAGCCCCTGCATCGCAGCGTGGCATTGGACCCTGCGATTGCGAACATTGCCGACTGGGAAAACGGGCCGCCGGTGATCATTGATGAATCGGACGCCGCCCTCAGTGCGCTGGAACAGGCGTTGCAGCTGGGTTACGCGGGGACGAGCCACAAAAACTGCAAAGGCATCATGAAGACGACCGCCCATCGCTGCCTGATCAATTTTCGCAACGCGCGCGAGAACACGAGCCGTTACCAGATGAGCGGCGAAGACCTGGTGAATATCGGCCCGGTCGCGTTGCTGCAGGACCTCGCGGCGCAGGCGGCTTTGGGCAATACGTCGGTCGAACGCAACGGCCACCACTACTTTCGCGGCCTGACCCCGTTCCCCAGGCAAATCAGCCAGCTGATGCTGCAGCAGCACAGCGATCTTTATACGCCGCTGGACAACGGCTTCGCCCGCGTCAACATCACGAACGGCGAACTCGACCTGACGTCAGTCAACGCCGCCCCGTTCGGCGTGTGCGTGGAAGTGCCCATGGACGGGTTTCAGGAGTTGTCGCTCTGAGTAATTGAGGAAGTGATCTGCCTGCATTGTACAGTGCAGGGATGCAATTCTACTACATGCGTTTCAGAACCAGAATATTTGATTTTATGTCTGATTTGAATTCCTGCGGTCGTTCTTCTGAACCGGTAACACATAGTCTGGCCTCAGTACCATTGATTTCAAAAATTCCGGTTCTCTTTTTTCCTGCGAGGGGTCCATCGACAACGGCCATATTAATTGAGTAAGGGGTCGTGGTCAAATCGAGTGTGTATTCTTCATTCGCCAGAACCTTTTCAGCCTGCTTCATTGTATGTTTACCATTCTGAAACTCTGCAATGATCGGGGCTCCGCTTGCATCGAGGGCTTCTTTGCCATTTCGGATTAATGACACGAGCTGCCATTTTCCAGATAGTGTCGGAGCAGAAGAAGCCTGCGATGATTGAGGCTGTGGCGTCGCATTTGACGCAGCTTCAGAATCTGAGGATGAATCGACCGGTGTACCAGTAGAGGCGTTACACCCCAGGGCGATCGTAAGGAACATAAAACAGAAGTAACTACGCATTCAAAACTCCTTTAAGTCACATTGGTGTTTAGAACGACAAGTTCAGATCGCATGAACAAAGATGAAGATCTCAAATATAAGACTGCATTTCTCTCATCAAGTCAAGATATTTATCTTCTGTGAAACGGAAGGCGAAAAGTTCATTTCATGGTCATCAGGAATACCCATCAACACCGTGGAAGTAAGAAAAAAGGGGACTGGATGGCTGGCAAAGTGAATGTCCCGGCTCCGTACAGGACCAGTTGGCCCGCTAGCCATGAAGTCGCCTGATGCAACTTTTTTTGTCAGTAAATGAGAAATTCTTACCGAAGAACGTGGAAAAAAATTAAGATCAGCAAGAAGAAGTATTCCACTGGCAGCCCAGGCGGTTTAGTTGCCTTGGGTGAGGCTGTTGCTGGGGCGGGTGGGAGTGGCAGGTGTCGCAGTCTGATTACTGATTCAGGCGAGGTGGATTCGAATTGACGACAGATGCTCAGGATGAACCGATTAGCGGACCAAGTTTCCGATCAGAGAACCTGGCGGTCATGATTCATCGCGTGTCAATTGTCGTCTGTATTGTTCTCCCGCTGGCTTACTGTGTTCAGACGGTGTTCGCCCCTTTATAATCGGGGACAGGCTTGCCAGATACTTTATATCGAACCGGTTTCAACGAGAGAGTGAGAGTCAGCAGTGGTAGACATGAACGACGGAGAACGCCTTCAGGCTTTCATCGAGCAGTTGCAGGGCCAGACTGGCCTGAACGCGGCCCGGTACGAGCGGATGCTGGCGGAGTTGAACGCGACTCAGCCGCGGGACGGACACGATGCGGAAGGCCGTCGGCAGATTGCGTTTTTTGATGCGAAGCAGTACGACCTCCAATCGTTCTCCGCGAGAAACGACGACAGTTTCCAGCTGATCGCCATCGAATCGCCGCTCAATGAGCAGACGGTTTCGGCGGCTGCCGGCTGCAAGGTGGTTTGTATTTTCGTCAATGATGAAGCGCATGAGCGAGTCATCGCGCGTCTGGCGGAGCTGGGGGTGGAACTGATTGCCCTGCGTTGTGCCGGCTTTAATCATGTCGACCTGGAGGCCTGTCAGAAGTATGGCATCAGTGTTGTGCGGGTTCCCGCTTATTCGCCGCATGCGGTCGCCGAACATACGGTGGCGTTGATGCTGATGCTCAACCGGCATTTGCACCAGGCTTACCTGCGGAATCGGGCCGGGGCATTTATTCTGGATGGGCTGACCGGCTTCGATATGTTTGGAAAAACAGTCGGCGTCATTGGCACGGGGAAAATCGGGCAGTGCGTTGTGCAGATCCTGAACGGGTTCGGCTGTCGGGTGCTGGCATATGACGTGCAGGAAAATCCCGAAGTCGCCCAACTGCCACAGACAGAGTATGTCGGTCTGGACGCATTGTTTGCTGAGTCCGATATTGTCACATTACATCTGCCGCTGTTCGAGGAGACGCATCACCTCATCAATTCTCAGACCATCGCCCAGATGAAGCGGGGTGTGATGCTCATCAATACGTCGCGGGGAGGCCTGGTGGAGACGGTCTCACTGATCGAAGGCTTGAAGTCGGGGCAGATCGGTTATGCCGGGCTGGACGTCTACGAAGAAGAAGCGGGTATCTTTTTCCACGATATTTCGAACCAGGTGCTCGACGATGACGTTCTGGCGCGCCTGATGACATTCAACAACGTGGTGATCACCTCGCATCAGGCATTCCTGACCCGCGAGGCACTGGATAACATCGCCGAAACCACCTTCGCCAATATCGCAGAATATTTCGCCGGCAAACGGGGAACAGAGCTGACGCACCATGTGGGTTAAAGGCCGACTGTGGTCTGAGGTTGCTGCCCCAATCCCAATTCCCTGTTCATTTCCCGGTTGTCGCTGTGGGCGGAATGGATACCATGTTAACAGAGTCACGGGTATTCAGAGGATTTTCAGAAATGACACAGTCAGACAAACCAGTTACCGCAATCGAATCGCTGCCGGACCGGGAGACGATGTACGCTGCGCTCGTCGAGCGGGACAGCAGTTTTGAAGGTGTCTTCGTTGCGGCGATCCGTACGACGGGGATTTTCTGTCGGCCTTCCTGCTCGGCCCGCAAGCCGAAGCCCGAGAATGTCGAGTACTTTCCCGATGCGAAAACGGCCCTCGCCAATGGCTACCGCGAATGCAAGGTCTGTCGTCCGCTGGTGGCGCTGGGCTCCACGCCCGACTGGCTGCAGCCATTGATTGAAGAGGTCGAGCAGGACGCCACCATCCGACTGCAGGCCGAAGATCTGCGCGAGCGGGGCCTTGATCCGGTCCGCGTGCGTCGCTGGTTTCAGAAACTGCACGGCATGAGCTTCAGCGCTTACCTCCGCATGCGGCGGATCAACCAGGCTTTCAGCCAGATTCAACACAAATCGTCGGTCACCGACGCGGCTTTTCAGAGCGGGTATGAATCGCTGAGCGGGTTTGGCGAGGGCTTCAAAAAAACGATGGGGACCGCGCCGGCGAAGAGCAACGGTCAGCAGGTGATTGTCGTCAATCGGATCTTAACGCCCCTCGGACCGATGCTGGCGGGCGCGACGAAGCAGGGGATCTGTCTGCTGGAATTCACGGACCGCCGGATGCTGGAGACACAGATCAATCGGCTGCAGAAGCATCTGAATGCGAAAGCGCTGCCCGGCGACAATCGCTTCTTTCCCATTCTGGAAGGACAGTTGCAGGCCTACTTTGCCGGGAAACGGACGGAATTCGATCTGCCATTGATCACGCCCGGCACCGAGTTCCAGCAGAAAGTCTGGGCGGCGCTGCGAACCATTCCCTGCGGCGCGACCCGTTCCTATTCCGAACAGGCTACGCTCATCGGCCAGCCGACCGCGGTTCGAGCCGTCGCACGGGCCAACGGCGACAACCGGATTGCGATTTTGATTCCCTGTCACCGCGTCATCGGAGCCGACGGCACCCTCACCGGTTACGGCGGCGGTTTATGGCGCAAGAAACGGTTGCTGGAAATCGAACAGCGAAAAGACGTCCCGTCAGAGTGAGCGTAATGACGCAGATGGCTCTTTCATTGACAGCGGGTCGCCCCGGATGCAATCCGGGGTTGTCGCAGACAACAGGAAACTGTCAGG
>NZ_CAXAVM010000199.1:0-12459 GCF_963972345.1 uncultured Gimesia sp.
GTAGTGATGTAGGCACCACCAATCTGAATCTGGTCGACCAGAGTCACGTTGGCAGCTTTCAGCATGGCGTCGGAAGCTTCGATTTGAGCAACCAGACCTTTTGTTTCAATTAAACCAATGGCTTCAGAACTCATTTTGTCCTCGATTTTTTTAGTTGTGATGGGTTGAGCTGCATTACCTTGAGCTGCATACCAGTTGAACGTCAACTGGTTATGTTCATCGTCAATACGATCAGGTTCAGGAATGTCAGCCGTCAATGTTCATAACCCGATTATGATTTCTTGGCAGCAGGCTTGGGCAGTACGCTGGCGAGTTCTTCGTGAGGACGTGGGATTACCTGAACGCTCACAACTTCTCCAACTTTGCTGGCAGCAGCGGCACCGGCGTCAACGGCTGCTTTCACAGCAGCAACATCACCGACGACAAAACCTGTGACCAGGCCACTACCCACTTTTTCCCAGCCAATCATCTGTACGTTGGCCGCTTTCAACATTGCATCGGCGGCTTCAATCAGGCTGATCAGCCCTTTTGTTTCCACCATTCCCAGGGCTTCCATTGCTTTCGCCATGAGTCAGTTCTCCTTTTAGAGAGTGTTAAGAAAAAAAACAGTTCGTTGTTTCTGCAGAATCGGAAATCAGGTTCTGCGACAGTTATCAGAGAGGCACCTGCCAGTGTTTGCAGCTGACCTCTGTTGCCGATCATTTCCAGATCAGCTGTGTTTGCATTTACAGCCTTCAGGGACGTAGAGTTTTACTGAGGTGGCATGGTCGAGATCGACGGCGTTTCCTTCATCGGTATCGATGTGGACTTCAAGTTTGACCTCCGGGTTTTCACGGACGACCACATCTTCCAGAACGGTCGTACAACCTGCTGATTCAATTCGCAGATGTAAGTTATCTCCGTTGGAACAGCCGTAGTAAGCACAGTCAGCGGGTGACATGTGTACGTGACGGGCGGCTCGGATGACGCCGAATTCCAGTTCAACGACACCTTTGGGGCCCATCAACACGCAACCGGGTGTGCCTTTGAGGTCGCCACTGATGCGAATGGGAACATCAAGTCCCAGCGAAATCGTATCTGTGAAAGCGAGTTCTACCTGGGTATCACCGCGGCAGGGACCTAATACACGCACGTTCGGAATCATGCGACGGCGGGGGCCCACGACGGCGACAGTCTGGGTCGCTGCAAAGTAGCCTTCCTGGTAAAGGTCTTTTTGGACTTCCAGCTGGGCACCTTTGCCGAACAGGATTTCCAGATGCTCCTGGGAAAGATGGATGTGCCGGGCTGAGATATTGACGACCAGCGGGTTGGGAGCGGTCTGAGGTGCTGAGGCAACTCCTCCCATTTGCTGTGACAAAGCCTGGCGAACCAGCTGTTCTACCTGCGAGCGGGAGATGGAATTGGAAAGTTGTGTCATAATATCGGATCTCAATTTATGAATTTATATTGGCTTCAGAAAGGGATGAATTATGTTTCGACGACTGTGAGTTCGATGCCTGCCTTGCGAATGACGTCTTTCCATTCTTCGGTGATGCCGTCATCCACGACGATATGGTCGACCGTATCCAGCGGACACAGATACGCGAGCGCCGAGTGCCCGAACTTGGTACTGTCTGTCACCACAATGACTTCTTCTGCTGCTTCAAACATTTGCTGTTCTGTTTCGACTAACAGCATGTTGCTGTTGTATAGTCCGTCTTCTGTGATTCCCCCGACACTGATAATCAGTCGTCGGACATGGACACTTTTCAGTGATTCCACCGCGGTCTTGCCTAAAGCGACTCCTGTTTTGGGAAACAGGAATCCTCCGATCAGCATTAGATCAATCTCCGGCTGGTTGACCAGCAGATTGGCGATCGGCAGTGAATTAGTGACGACCTGTAACTGTTTGCCCGCCAGTTGCCGGGCGACCTCCAGAGTGGTAGTGCCTCCATCCATCAGCACGGCCTCTCCGGGAGAGATCATATTGGCCACTGCTTGAGCAATCTGCCTTTTTTGCCTGGATGACATAAAAGACCTGTCTTCAAAAGTGGATAAAGACTCTCCACTGTAGGCAGCCCCACCTCGGGTCCGCCTGATCTGACCGATTCCGTCAAGATACTCCAAATCCCTTCGAATGGTAGATTCAGAAGCACCCACAGAATCCATCAAATCCACAAGGGACACAAAACCCTTGTTTTCTACTATCTTTAATATGCTTTCCCGTCTTTCGTCAAGCAACATTGACATGCAAACTCCTCCTGAGACGATATAGTTCCCTGTAGAATATGCCTCTCAAAGCGCCGACTTTCAATCAATATATCCAAAATACCATCAAAATCTTTCAGAAACAATCAAAAACTGTCAGTTGTTTTGGATTTTCCTAAAGACTTCATCTTACCTAAAGCAAATATTCACTTTAGGGCGGAATTCATTAAAGTCTTCCCAGAGTATCTCTCTTGTTTGCGGGTCGGGTCTGATTCCAATCCGGAAAAATTCAAGTTGCTGACTTTCTGAGGCTCGAGTCGTTAGCCGGTTCCGAAAATAACATTTGTTCTGAATGCCCGGATTAGAGTCGTTGATCTGAATGTCTGTCCTCGGACTCAGTCATATCCCGGGAGGGAATGTCCTCTTCTTCCCGATGAGATTGAAATATCAGTAGTCATGTGCGCAAGGAGGGCGTGCCGGTGACATCATTCATGGAGGGCGGGATGAAAATCAGATATCCTTTCACTGTCGGGCTACTCTCTGCTGTGATCAGCGGCTGTGCTTCCAGTCCCGATCGTCTGACAAGTGATCTGGGAGAGTCGAAGCCAGCGACGATGGCGCTTGAGAGTCCAGCTCCGGAGAAACTAACCGGGGATGAAATTTCAGGACCCGCTGTTTCAACTGATCCTGAAACAAAGTTAGTAGTACATGAGCAGGCTGAAGAGCTTCCTTTCGCAGAATACGATATTCCCCTGCTCTCTGTTTCTAGAACCCCCTAAGTCTCATCAGCAGACAGCGTATTCAGTGAGTGATCTGGAATCACTGGCTCAGGCAAATAACCCGACCCTGGTTCAGTCATCAGCCCAGGTGGAAGCTTCCCGGGGAGCTACTTACCAGGCGAGGCTGTTGCCCTTCGATGATTACTCCATGCCCATGACCAAAGAAGACATGCGAAAGATTAACGGACGTCGTGAAGTCCAGGGAATGCGGGAAGGTTGGTTCAAAAGTGTGAAGGGGCTGTTTACCGTGATGCGTGTGCTGCCACCCGATCTGTACGATAAGGTGATGAATACGGACGAACCGATTCCACCTAACTCAAGTACGTCGCTCAATCCGCCGCCGGGAAATCAGAAACTTTGAGAGAGGCGAACAGTTCAATCCTGTATGATGGTTCGACGCTCGACGACTTTGATTTTGCCGGCAGCGAACAGGCGGATCATTTCGGGGTAGAGTTCGCATTCGGCCTGAAAGACATTGGCGGCAACCTGATCCGGCGTATCTGTTCCTGATACAGGAACGGTCTTCTGACCAATGATCGGGCCGTGATCATATTCATTGTCGGCGAAATGAACCGTGCAGCCACTCACTTTCACTCCTCGCGCGACGACGGCTTCATGAACTTTGTGTCCGTAAAATCCATGTCCGCAGAAGGCGGGAATCAGAGCCGGGTGGATATTCATCACACGATGCTGATAATCCTCCGGAATATGAATCAAAGACAGGTACCCGGCCAGCGTCACCAGATCGGCTCCGACTTCGCGACAGAGTCCAAAAATGGTGGTGCTGAATTCACCGATATCCTGAAAATCACGGCGGCGAACGACTTCACAACGCAGGCCGGCCGCTTTCGCTTTGGCGACACCTCCGCAGTCCGGGCGACTGGCAATCACCAGGGGGACTTCGATATCGAGTTCTCCGGCGGCTTTTTTGTCCAGAAAATTGGTAAGCGTCGTGCCTCCACCCGAGATCAGCACAGCCAGTTTCAAGGGGGGATGCAGAGGGGAACTGCGAGTGTGATTCACATTCATGCTGTCAGAACAATACTTGTTTAAGGTAAATTAAGTGAAGCGATTATTGATCAGATCCGGCTGGCGGTTTTATGTCTGGCGTTTTCGTTTCCGAAGCTGTTTTTTTCGGCAGTGAATCTGACTGTGTTTCCAGCTTGCTGAAATCAACCTGGTCCTCGTTTTTCTGCAGGCGTCTATCGCGGAATCGTTTGTCTCGTTGACTGGCTTTCCAGATGGCGATGGCGATACCGGCAATCAGGATGATCAGTGTACCTGCCAGAATTTGTGAAAACAACCGGCCCCCCTGTTCGTCGACCGTTCGGGGATTCCATTCCAGTTGCTTTGCCAGGATCAGAGGAGCAACGCGGGATGTATCCTGTGCATTGTAGACGTACATTTTAAACAGGTAACCGGTCACAGTCACATGGTCGATGACATCCGTACCATCCGGCAGCCCGTCTTTCAAAGCGGGGGGAACCTCCGTGCAAATCACGACGGTCGGGTTCTGTTGTGAATCATCGGTAAACATCCAGGCTTCATAAAGAGTGTTGATTCCATACTGGTTGTCATCTGCAGCAGGGTAATGCATCAGTTTACGGACACGACCGGTTAACGTGACGAGCCGCCCTTTATAGCGATCACTGTTCTTGAAGAGATCCAGAAAGACGGGAAACTCCCGCTCGGGATGCTCGCGGAATAACTTCATTTCGGAACGACGCTGTTGCAGATTGAATTCGGCTGCCTGTTTCTGATCTGCCAGACTGGTCTCCTGCAGGTGCTTGAGTACGTAATAGTAGAGTGCCTTTTCCTCTTCCAGAATGCCGCCAAAAGCTTTGTCTTCGACTTCATTAAACAACGAAGGGGCGAGCTGATCCGGAAATGGTCTGAAAGGGTCTGTCTGTGATTCGTCTGCGAACGCGGTCTGGAGGACCATGGCAGTCAGGCAGACAGCGACTCCCTGATTTCTGATGTAAGACAGCATATCCTGCTCCCAGGGTTTCACTTCTTTAAGTTCTTTAATATAACAGTATTATGGCAATTGCCTGTGGGACCTATTTTGTCGAGCGTCCATTGATTTGTCGAGGTTAAAAATAAATACCTGTCAGGCGGGGTGCTGAGCGTAATTCCTTATTTCACAAGAGGTTTTGGCATCCCGATCACAGGAGAGAGCATTGACACAAAACAGAGGATCTCTATAATTCCCTTCAATCGCAGCCAGACGAAATGCTGTCGATTGCTTGAATTATTATTGGACAGAGCGATCCCAAATTCAGAAAGTTATGTCATTGCAGGGTAGTCGAGAAGATTTTCTCTGCTTTTTTTCAAGGTATATATTGAATTCAATTGTAACGGAGACAACCAGTAATGGCTGAAAATGTTTTGGAATTTACTGATGCGAACTTCCAGTCTGAAGTATTGGAAGCATCTGAACCTGTCCTGGTCGATTTCTGGGCTCCCTGGTGTGGTCCCTGTAAGATGATGATGCCCACCATCGAAGAAATTGCCAGTGATTATTCAGGCCGCGTCCGCGTTGGTAAATTAAATACCGATGAGAATCCGGGTATTGCTTCGGCCAGCAGTATTAACGCGATCCCCACAGTAATGCTTTACAAGAATGGCGAAGTTGTTGAAAAGTTTGTAGGAGTTACTCCTAAAGAACGTTTTGCAGCATCACTGGACAGCCAGTTATAGCTAGCCTTGTTGCCATGATATCAATTCAGAGTGGGCAGAGGAGTTGTAATACTCCTTCTCTGCCCTTTTTGTCATAAGTAGAATCGCGTTATTCCGGATTGAATGTTGCCCTCAGGAATTGGATTCCACAACTTCAATCCCGATTTGAGTAATATCGCGAGGCGCTTTTCAGGGAAAGGAATCCCGGCATGAGCGAAGAAACCAGGCCCGACCAGAAATCTCAGGCACCCTCCCCGTTTGCAGGCGTCAAACGTCCTGCCAGTGACTCAGCCGACTCACGCCCGTTGAACAGTGCTCCCGGCATCGAACGCCGCGCGGATGCCCCTCATTCTTTCACTGAACCGGGAGTGCCGGAAGAGGGTTCCTTTTTCAGCGATCAGAAACAGAGAGCCCTGGAAGAGAACCTGTCGCATGCAGGGCAGGCGGCAGAGATCCAGACCCAGGGGGCGGCTGAAGCGGGCGCTTCATTAACCGGTGCCGAGTTGCTTTCCCAGGCTGGTGAAATCGCCAATTATCTGAAATCCCAGTTTGCAGAGATCAGTCGTCGCGAGCAGACACTCACCAGTCAGCTGAATGAAATCGACAACGAACGTCGCAAGATCCGCATGTGGGTGGGGCAGATTGAGGAACAGTATGACGAACGGGAAGCCAGCGTTCGTGATAAAGAAACCGAGCTGATTCGCAAAGCCGTCGAATGCGAAAAACTGGCGAAGACTGTCCAGCGCGAACAGGAAAAAGTATTCGAAGCCCAGGATTCCCTGGAGCAGGAACGCGCAGAAATGCGGGACCACATCCTGCGGGAATTTGCGGAACAGCGGGAAACCCTGGAGCGACAGAAGCTCGATCTGATTAACGAACAGAAACGGATCCGGGAGCAGGTTCTCGAATCGCTGTCCGAACAGCGTAATGAACTGGAACAGGCGCGAGCTGAGTGGCAGGGAGTCAAGCAGACTGAACTGAACCACCTCAAGCGGGAGCGGGAAGTTCATGAAGAGGCAGTGCGGAAAGTCGAAACCGAACTGAATTCGCGCAAAGAAAAATTTGAACTGGAACTGAAGACGCGACAGTCAGACTGGGATTCGAAACGCCAGGCGGAACTGGAAGCTTTAGAGTCTCGCAAGCGGGATTTTGTCATCAGTTCGGAAGAGATTGAACATCAACTCAAAATTCAACGGGAAGACCTGCAGCGCGAATACAGCGCCCGAGAAGAGGAATTTGATCAGAAGCGGACATTGATTGAAAATCGGATCAAATTTCAGGAAAACCACCTGTTGCGTTTAAGAAAGCAGATTGAAAAAGAACAGCATGATTTTCAGCGTCAGCAGCAGATTCAACAGCAGCAGCATGAGCAAAACGAGCGGATTCATATCTTGCGAATGAAGCAACTGGATCGCTTCCGGGATCTGTTGCAGCAGCGCGAGCAATCATTGACGAAGGAACGCGCACTGCATGCGGAGCTGCGCCGTTCCGTGGAACGTTATGAGCAGAATCAGAAGCAGAGAATGTCAGGCGAATATGAGGTCTGGCAGAAAGAACGCGATGCCCAGAAAGCGGAACTGCGTCGTCAGCATGATATGCTGGCACTGCATGCGGAAAACCTGGAACGGCGGCGGGAACGACTGGATACGCTGCGGGCCGAAGTGGAAGAAACTCACCGGGGCACCCTGGAAATGCGGCTGGCCCTGGAAGAAGGCTGGGCGCAGTTGACGCAGTTGGAAGGGGACGATGCAGCCCGTGAACGTCTGGAAAAAGCCCGGGAGGCACTCGCTGCCCACTATCGCCAGTTGCGTGAGTCGCTGTCTGTCGAACGCCAGGAACTGGATCATTCCCAGGAACTCTTTCATCGTCATCGGGATGAATTCCGCCAGGAACGTCAGGACCTCTCAGAGTGGGTGGCGGAACGTGATGAGCAACTGCGTCAGCGGAGCGAACAATTACGATTCGAAGCAGAGCAACTGGCTGTGCGCGATGCCGCCTGGGGACAGAAGCGGGAAAACTGGTTGCAGGAAAAAGTCTCCGCGGAAGAAGTGATCCGTAACCTGCTGGAGCAGTTGACGGAATTGACTGTCGGTCAGGGAGCAGCAATACAGCTGGCAGCGAAAAAGAGCCAGCGGTCTCATGTGCAGAATACGGCAGCAAAACCTGTAGATGGTCTAGCGAAAGAAACAGAATCTGAGAGCATTGACGAAATACTGGATCCGCGGGATTAACGCAGATCTTTCCAGGCATCCCAGCAGAGGAACAGCACCAGCCCGGCGGAGATCAGGAACATGATGTCCATCATCATGCTGCCCCGGAAGGGAATGCCGATGGCTATGTCTGCCAGAGCGAGTAATGCCACGATTCCGGATACGGCCATAGAGCCCATGATCATTTTTTTGGGTGCATCCGCCATGGCGATCCCCGTCCCTCTCTACTCATGCTGAAGCTGTATGGTGTATGGTTGTCTGTCTGAGCTGCACATTCAGTTAATCAATCAGATCCCGTGTGGACTCTGTGTTCACAGTATAGCGTATGGTCTGGTGTAATTTCCAGTCGATTCTGATATTCGTATTTCTGTCATCTGGCGATAATCGGCAGCGAACAGAACGAGACCTGGAAAAACTGATACAATTCCGATAATCAGTGGCTCAGGAGAGCGAACAGAGTTCGATAATATGGCCATCCGGGTCGTTCACGAACGTCTGAGTGGCTCCATCGGGCCGGGATTTGGGTGGGGAGACGATCGGAATCCCCCGCTCTACTGCTTTCTCATAGGCTGATTTCGCATCGTCGACCTGAAAAGCAAAGTGGTGGGTCCGTGTATTTTGCTGCGGGCCAGCGTTACCTGCCCTGCCCGACTGATCGTGTTCGAGAATCAGATGGATCTGCTGATTTCCGATTTGAAACCAATGCCCTTCGAATGTGAATGCGGGCCGGGGAACGTGATCCATGCCGAGAAAATCGACATAGAATTTCCGTGATGCTTCGAGATCCTTGACAACCAGTGTGATATGATCGAAAGCATTGACCTGCAGGCTGTCGCTGATGGCAGAATCACTCATGAATCGATTGTTCTCCCGTTGTGAAGTGAATCAGGATGCGGCGGAAGCCATAATCGGTTCGCCGACACTCCAGTTGGCGCCATCACGGACAATGTGGCGGTAAAGCGTATCGCGTTCCACGGGGATGCGTCCTGCTTCTTCAATCAGTCGATGTAACTGTTCGACAGTCAGCCCTTCGGGTGTTTTAGCACCGGCGTCATGGTAAATCAGTTCATGAACAACGGTGCCGTCCAGATCGTCTGCACCGAAACTTAAAGCGGTTTGTGCTGTCTTTTCACCCAGCATAATCCAGTAAGCCTTAATGTGGTCGAAGTTGTCGAGCATAATTCGGGACAACGCGATGACTTTGAGGTCCATCAGGCCGGACGGTTTGATAATTTCTGACATCCCCGTATTTTCGGGATGAAATGCCAGCGGAATGAAGGTCTGGAATCCGCCGGTTTCGTCCTGTAGTTCGCGCAGGCGACAGAGATGATCGACGCGGTGCTTTGCCTGTTCGTAATGTCCATACAGGATGGTGGCATTACTGCGCAGGCCGAGGTTATGTGCTTCGCGATGAATTTCGAACCAGCTTTCGGCGTCCGCCTTGTGTTCGCAGATCTGCTCGCGGATTTCGGGGTGGAAGATTTCCGCACCGCCGCCCGGCATGCTGGAGAGACCGGCTTCCATCATCTGTTCCAGTACCCAACGGACCGGCTTTTTGGTCATGAAGCTGAACCAGTTGATTTCTACGGGAGTCCAGGCCTTGATGTGCAGTTCGGGATATTCTTCGTGGATGATGCGGACTACATCCAGATACCACTCGAATTTCTTCTGGTGGTGCAGACCACCCACCACGTGAATTTCCGTAGCGCCGGTGCTGCGTGCTTCCTGAACGCGTTCGCGGATCATGTCATCGGTGAAGGTGTAGCCGCGAGGTGATTTCAAATCCGCCCGGAATGCGCAGAACTTGCAGCGATAGACGCAGACATTCGTGGGGTTCAAATGGATGTTCGTGTTATAGAATGCGAAGTTGCCGTTTTTGCGTTCGCGTATCCGATTCGCCAGATCACCCAGCCTCAGAATATCGACTTTCTCATCCAGAAAAACGCCCTCATCAAAAGAGATGCGTTCTCCCGCGTCGACTTTGCGGGTAATGAGATCGAGCTGTTCCTGTTCGTTATGATTCAGATTCATCAGACTGACTGTTGATTCTTTTCGATTGGAGGGTGTTCTAATCTTATGCCTGGCAGTCGCGAAGACTACACACTGCGGGACGGTATTTATTATGACGTTTCAGAGCCACTTATGCGAGCCAGACGTCGATCAATCCCACAAAGAACAATCCAATACTGATGATGGCGTTCACATGAAAAAAGGCCAGATTCACACGTCCCAGATCATCGGGATTGACCAGCAGATGTTCATAAATCAGAAGCCCGGCTACTGCAAGGACGGCAATCAAAAACGGGATTCCCAAAGCTGCGACGTACCAGAGGCTGAACAGGCAGATGATTGTCATGAAATGACTGAACATGGCAAATCGCAGCGCTTTTCTGATTCCCCAGCGGGAGGGAATACTGGACAGTCTGGTTTCCTGATCAAAATGGACATCCTGACAGGCGTAGATAATATCAAATCCGCCAACCCAGAAAAACACCACGGCTCCCAGCAGCAGCGGTTCCAGTGACAGGCTGCCACGAATGGCGATCCAGGCAGCGAGGGGTGAGAGCATCAGTGCGGTGGAGAGCCAGTAATGGCAGAAAATGGTGAAGCGTTTCGCATAAGAATATCCCAACAGAAACAGCAGGACGGGGATCGAAAGATAGAGGGGCCAGCGATTGGGCAGAAACAGGATTGTCGAGGCGATAAATGCCAGTGAGGTCAGGATCGTAAAAATTGTGACAGTCCGAACACTGATCAATCCGGCCGGGAGGTGGCGGCTTTGCGTCCGTGGGTTTTGTGCATCAATTTCGCGGTCCACGAGCCGGTTAAACGCCATGGCTGCAGAGCGGGCAAACAGCATACATAAAAGAATTCCCACCAGTTCCTGCCAGCGAACCTGTTGACCACGCCAGGCCAGGACCGCAGATAAGAGGGCAAACGGGAGAGCAAATATAGTATGGCTGAAACGAATCAGTTCCAGCAGAAGGCGCAGTCGGGCCAGCATGACATCAATCCGGTTAACGGTGGGAGGAGATCCCGTCAGGCAGGATCACAAAACACGCAGTTTGTGCTGTATCTTAGCGGATTGCGGGATGACACCCAAGCCAGAGCCGGACGAAACTGTCGTGGCGTTTCGGGAAATCAGGGTTTGAAAAGACATTACCGGGTCGGAAACGTATTCAGGGAAGCGACATAATTCACAAAGCGTTCATCGACACCAGGAATATGGCGGGGGAGTCGTGCACTCAAGACCTCCGGCTTTTCGTTGCTTTTCAATTCCGCCAGATATTCGAGCAGAGTGTCTTTCGTTTCCGGGGTGCTGTTTAACATGAAATGGACCCAGGCCCAGGCTTCCTGGTAATCAACCCGCTGCATCTGTGATACTTTTTCGAGCTGTTCCAGCCGTTTCATATCGGGTTTCCAGCCATTGTTCAGCGCGGCGGAGAGTCGTGAAGCATGATCACGGTTGATCTGGCCCGGTGTGTTACCGGCCACCTCGAAGTACTCGGCAAGACCTTCATCCAGCCAGAGTGGAACCGTCTTCAGGCTGGCATGTAACAGGCCATGTGTGAATTCGTGTCGCAGGTCTTCCTGGATACGGTCGCCCCAGAATGTATAGACGGCGAGTTCCTTGGGCGTACCAACAAAGTAAGCACGTCGCGGAGGCAAACCGGGATACGTTAAATCCAGGTAATTGCGGTATTCTTCCTGGTTCGAAAACAGATAGACGGTGACCTGCTCGCTGTTGAGTGGAATATTCAATGTCTCACCAACATCTTCGCGCAGTTTAATCAGATCCTGAAAGAGTTCATGGTCCTGTCCCAGTTTAAAATCACTGAGTACGATCAGTTGCTCAGCACTGACACTGTGGCGGGCGGGCAGATGGACGGACTGATTTTTGGCAACCGAATGACAGCCGGCAGAAAGCAACAGGCAAGACAATACACAGGTACTCAAAACAATTGCTTTGAGTACGACTCGCGACAGCATGTCTGAAGTCTTGTCTCGACTGACGGGGTTTTCTGATTTCACGGTTGGCAGTGTTATCTCATGAGGCAATGAAAGAAGTTAATTCGGGAGGTCTACCAGTTTATTCAGTGCGTATGGCAGGAGTGGCCTGCCGGGCTGCAGAACGTTTTTTATCTGAATTCGGAAAGAATCCGTCGAAGATACCGTTCGATGCGGATTGGATAATGAGATTTCCTTTGCCATTCTGGATCAGCGATTGCGCGAGCAGGGGATGGTTTTTCCAGGTGGTCGCCTCCCATTCACGGATGTCGGCATAGGTATCCTGCAAGCCCGCTTCAGACTTGGGGATAAAGAACCAGCCTTCCCTGGATTGGACAATATGATATTCAAAGGCAGCATACATGCCTCCCGCTCCCATGAGCATGAAGATCAGTGCCGCGATGATTCGGCGCATCGAATTCACTTCCTTGTGTTTCTTAAATCTGCTTCGCCTCAGTGCAGGGGCGGAATCATCTCAGAATCCGTAAAATGCGGCAAGAGTGAACTCTCTGTTTTAGCGAAAATAGATGTACGTTAGTTGCTGTTCAGGGGCGGATTGCCGAAGATATCACCGGGTCTGATCTGCTTGCCACATA
>NZ_CAXAVM010000200.1:0-12388 GCF_963972345.1 uncultured Gimesia sp.
GATTTCCATGGCGCGTTTCCCCTGGGGCTGGATCTGTTTGATTTCCAGCAGCCCCTCTCCTGTGCAGATTACCACGCGTTTGGTATTGCTGAAAACGACCGTACCTGGTTCGACATCCAATACTTGAGGTTCCATTTCCAGTGATTCCTGTGCGGCCGGGGAGAGTTTTTCGACATCCAGAATCAGTAATCTGAGTGGTTCATGTCCGGACTGCAGCAGAAACGAAAACGGGCTCGGCCAGGGTTGCATGGCCCGTACATGGCAGGCAATCTGCTCGGCGGACTGATTCCAGTCGATGGCGCCTTCCTGCTTGTCGAGTGTGGGAGCGAACGTGGCGGCTGCATGATCCTGTGGGGTTTCAACCAGTGTTCCCTGCTCAATCTGATCCAGAACCTCCATGGCGAGGGGCGCAGCCAGTTCCGCCAGGCGATCCTGTAACATGCCGGTGGTTTCTTTCGGGTTGATTAACGTTTCCACCATGGCTGCGACGGGACCGGAATCCAGGGTCCGTTCGATCCGAAACAGGGAAACGCCGGTGCGGGTCTCTCCATTACGAATTGCATAAAGAATCGGAGCAGCACCCCGATAGGCGGGTAGAAGCGAAGCGTGCAGATTGAATGCACCCAGGCGGGGCAGATCCAGCAGTTTCTGAGAAAGGATCTGTCCATAAGCGGCTACGAGCAGTACATCTGCCTGCAACTGGCTAAGTTCCTCCAGGGACTCTGGTGTATTAATTTTCGCAGGCTGGAAAACGGGGATTTCATGCTCCAGTGCGAGTTCTTTCATCGGGTTTTTATGGCGATGATGTCCCCGACCGGTGCGATCAGGCTGCGTATACAGGCCCAGCACTTCATGTTGTGATTGGATGAGCGACTGGAATGCAGGGATGGCAAAAGTGCCGGTGCCCATCATGACCACTTTTAATGCCACTGTGGTGTCTCCTCATTGCGGATCGTTCAGGAAAATAATTGCAGCTAAGAGTTCGGGCTGGACCCACAGTTGAAGAGTAAACGGAATGCACCTTGAACGATGACACAGGCGCTAAGGTCTCAGCCCAGTTCCTGTTCGAGTTGCGCCAGTTGTTTGCGAATTTCTTCATTAGACGGGTACTCTCCCGTTTCCTGTTTGTGGCGAAATTCTGCTTCAAAATCGGCAATCAGAACATCAATTTCATTGCGTTTGGCTTCAACCATCCGATCAGGAAACATGATGCCTTCAATATGATCATGTTCATGTTGCACGGCCCGCGCTGCGAGATCATCCAGAGTGATTTCAAACAGCTGACCATCCAGATCATAAGCTTCGACAGTGATTTCTTCCGAACGTTTCACATCGCCATAAACCTGCGGCAGACTCAAGCAGCCTTCTTCCCCCTCGGCGGTCCCTTTGCGTTTCGTGATCTCCGGGTTAATGAACACAAATTCTTCTTCGGTTTCATTGGGATCCGAAGTGAGATTGATCACAAACAGGCGATAGGGAAGTGCGACCTGATTGGCAGCCAGGCCGATGCCGCGTGCTTCGTACATGAGATCAAACATGTTCCGCACGATATCGCGCAACTCGGGTGTGATGCTTTTGACAGGTTTGGATTTCCAGCGAAGGGCCGGATGAGGATAATTGACGATTTGCAAAGCAGGCATAATAGCAGATACCCGGCAGGGTATGATATACAGACGGAGTTCTTGAAACCAAAGACCATCATTTTGTACGCAAGGTATGCGCAGCATTGATGACGGATAACCATTAATACCTGTATATCAAGGCTGAACTGCAGATACAATCCATATGTCCGCGAACAATTGCTTTGTTGCAGTATTTTGTGCCGCGCGGACCGGGATCAGTACGGGGCGCAATTTTACCGGCCACTCGGCCTGAACCAGGCCGGGCTGACATTGCGCCCGGGAGTAGTGAATTCCCGGAAACCGTTAATACATCGGCAGTGGATCCAGGGGAGCGTATGCTGTGGTAGGTACAGATCCCTGGATTACTGGTGCACCGGCGGTTGACTGATAGGTATCGTAAGTGTTGTAGGCTCCCTGAGGTGCATAAGTAGGAGCACCAACACCGCAATTACCGGTTGAACAGCCGCCACCACTGAAAGGTGCCATTGTGGGGCCGTAATTACAGCTGCCACATGAGCCATATCTTCCGCACTGGCAACCTGTTGTCAGGGCGATCAACGCAAGACCCAGCATCGTAATTCCGAAACGTTTCATGAGTTCAATCCTTTTCTTCTACAAAATAGCGAGAGAAAAATTCTATCGCTGAAATCAAGCTTTCATCGGGGAAAATCAGTTTTTTACGAAGCAGCAGCTGCTGCGAAATTTTTGAAATCAAATGGAATCAGGCTGGAAGAGACTCCCGCCCAATGTGCAGTAAATCCGCCGGGATGGCGTCCGGAGTTGTTGGAGAATGCTGTCAGGTCATCTCTGATTTCATTCACCCCCCGGTTTAAGGCAACCGTGGCAGAATGCTGACTTCTCCAGATCTGCAGCCCGGGGCTGAAACCTTCAAAGTTTCCAGAGATAATGGTTTCCCAGCCGGTGGAGAGTCGGTTAATACTGACTGAGAATTCGCTTCTCAATTTCCACCAGCGAAAAAATGTATCGAGTGAAGTCACCCAGACCAGCGACATCTGTTTGCGATCCAGATGAATGTCTTGAAATAACTGCGTGAGTTCTCCGCGGGAGCTGACGGTAGACAGTGATACCGGTAACCCCTGACGGTATCTGCTGACCAGGTCAATCCGCAGTTTTCTCTGAGTTTCTGAATTTGATGCCGCCTGCCATTCTGCTTCCGATTTGCAATGCAGTAGTTCCAGCGAGACTGGTAAGGGGCTCATTACATTTGAGAATTCTCGAAAATCATTACCAAGTGCAGATTCGTCATAACAGATCACGCCCTGGTAGGGATAAGGATAATCACCCAGACGGATCCAGGCGCCTCCCGACTGTTGAATACGTGTTTTCAATTGAACCACAAACTGTGAGTTGAACTGTTCGACACCCGTGTTGGCTTTCTTCGCCAGTTCCGGAATCGTGCGGCCGGTACCGGTTTTATTATTGAATTCCGCCAGATCAATGATGGGGATTCTGCAGCGAGAGAGAGTCTGCAAATCCTGCTCATTGAAGCATTTCTGCGAACCAACCAGCAGCAGGTTCCAGCGGGTTGACTGATATCCCAGCAGCTGTGCCAGATCGTCCTGGAGTTCTGTCACCGGCAGTCCCATTTCGCACAGTCCTTTTACGACAGGAGTCGAAACTCCAGCCAGCAGGATCGGATAATCCGGTAAATGACGCGAGACGGACATGGTTTCAATAATCTTTGTAAGAAAGGGAACGGGTTGCTGAATGATTTGAATTTCTTCAAGCAACAGATCACTGTATTAGTAACTCGAAGTGTTATTTATGAATCAATTGAGGGGTATCATCGTGGGAGGTGAGTGACCAGCCTATAGAACAGGCGCAGGAATCACTAATGTGCGGCGGGAAGATATTGCTTTTCCAGAATCAGGTCAATACGAAAGAATGAAATGAAATAAAAAAGCGGCAAACCTTTAATCTTTTTTCAATTTTCAATCTGTTTTTTGAAAAAATAATTTTTCATGAGCAGCGGAATCAGAGCAGAATCGAGGTGGGAGAAGTGACCAGCATGTCCACCGGATTCTTGAAAGGGGTAACGTTTTCTGCTCTCGAAACCTCAAAATGAAACGTGAGAAAGACAGCGAACAGGTACCATGAATTTCTCTTTAAAATTGGGGTTGGTGAAAATCAGGAATGCCATCTATAATCCGCCCCTCGCGAAACAAATGGATTGGTTAGCGAGAACAACTTTCGTAGAACTACTGAGATGTCAAACAGTTTCGTTCCGGGCGAGAGCTTGAAAAGTGAAACTTTTACTGACTGATATTACAACAACGTCTAAGCATGGAGGCGCGGCGTGGAAACAGTTCTGGTTATTGGACTTGATACGGTTGCCGGGGCAAATATTGCAACCTGTTTATCCAGTCGATATCGGGTTGTCGGATTAACTTCAGCTTCACCAGTTTCCATCCAGGGATGTGAAACTCAAACTTATCTGGAAGACGATGTCGAAACAGCCGAGCACTGGCTGTCGATGGTGCGTCCCAACTGGGTGGTCTATTGTGGCGTTGCCGCAAATTCTGCCTGGACAGTCGATCCTGAGAAGTTTGCGACAAAGGATCCCGTGCTCGCAGCGCGAAACTGGGTGAATGCTGCTGAGTTGCATTCAGCCCGCTTCACACATATTTCTTCTGATGCGGTATTTACCGGGCCCTGGATGTTCCATGAAGAGGAGTGTCAGGGTTTTTGTGAAAGCCGTCAGGCCGAAGTGCTGCGTGCCATTGAACGTGAAGTCAGTCTGTGTGACAACACGCTGATTATCCGAACCAATGTGTTTGGCTGGACTCCTGCTGCTTACGGTCAGGGTCAGGTCGAAAGCCTGGTGCAGTCTCTGGAAAACGGGTCATTTTCCAGTCAGGACTGTTATCGGCATGCCACTCCTTTGCTGGCAACAGATCTGGCAGCGATCATCGAACACGCGTATCAGGAACGCTTGACGGGGACCTTCCATGTGGCTGGTGGCGAACGTATCAGCCCCATCGAATTCGTGCAGCGCCTGGCGGCCACTTTCGGGCTGACGGTACCGATGCTTCCCCGGGCGACCGTTTTAAATGAACGGACCACCGGTTTTGCCAACGGCGAGACTTCACTGCATACACGCAAAATCCGTCGGTCACTCAGCATTTCGATGCCGATGCTGGATGACGGGTTACAGCGTCTGTTCGATCAGAAGCACAATGGTTATCTGAACCGGTTAAACAATGCCCCCGTTCGACTCTACGAGCAGGAAATTGCTGCCTGATACGAGTTGCGGAACCAAAAATTGAAAAACCCCTTGTCAGTTTTGATAAGGGGTTTTTCTTTTATTTCAGGCCAGAATTTTTGTGACGATCTTTGCGGGATTGACGCCGATCAGTTTTTGATCCAGTCCCTGGAAGCGGAACGAGAGCCGATCCGGATTCAGTCCCAGCAGATGCAGGATTGTCGCATGCAGATCATAGACGGGAACTTCATCTTCGATGACATTGAAGCCAAAATCGTCAGAGCCGCCGATGGTTGTTCCTCCTTTGATCCCGCCACCGGCGAGCCACATGGTAAAGGCATTCGGATGATGATCGCGACCATCATTCCCCCCCTGTACCATTGGTGTGCGGCCGAATTCTCCCCCCCAGACGACAAGTGTGTCTTTTAGCAGACCACGTTGTTTGAGGTCTTTGACTAATGCAGCTGAAGCCTGGTCGGTCGCTTTGCAGTTACTCTTTAATCCGCTGACCAGCCCGCCGTGCTGATCCCAGGATTCATGAAACAATTGCACGCAGCGAACCCCCCGCTCTACCAGTCGGCGGGCCAGCAGGCAATTATTTGCGAACGAGGTTTTACCCGGTTCAGCACCGTACATCTCGAGGGTTTCCCTGGTTTCCTGTCCCAGGTCCATCACATCAGGGGCACTGGACTGCATGCGATAGGCCATCTCGAAGGAATTGATCCGGGTGGCAATTTCAGGGTCGCCCACCTGATCAAGGTGATTCTGGTTCAAGGCCTTGAGCGTATCCAGTGAATCTCGTTGCAGCTGGGCAGAGACTCCGGGTGGATTCTGCAGGTAGAGTACTGGTTCCTGTCCGCCTCGGAACATGACACCCTGATGCGTGCTAGGCAGAAAGCCACTGCCCCAGCAGGAACTGCCGCCACTGGGACCTTTGTTTCCGGAACTGAAGACGACAAAACCGGGCAGGTTTTTCGATTCACTTCCCAGCCCGTAGACTGTCCAGGCACCCAGGCTGGGTTTGCCGAATAACTGGGATCCGGTAAGGGCCTGAATCTGGGCTGGTGCATGGTTGAAGGCGTCCGTTTTCATACTTTTTACGATGGCGATGTCATCGACGACTTCTGCGAGATGAGGCAGTAACTCAGATAATTCTGCCCCACATTCGCCATGTTTTGCAAATTTAAATTTAGGGCCGAGGAATTTGGAATTCGGATTGATAAACGCGGCCCGATAGCCTTTCAGCAGGTCTTCCGGGGGCAACTTGCCATCAAATTTGCCCAGAACCGGTTTATTATCGAACAGTTCCAGATGACTTGGTCCACCGCCCATAAACAGGAAGATAATATTTTTCGCTGCAGGGGGATGGTGCGGCTGACGGGCTGCCAGTGGATCTTTCGATGGATCAGACTTTGAGCCGGCGGCGTAACCAGATTCCTGCAGCAGTTGATTGACGGCGATTGCTCCGACTCCCATACCACATTGTTGCAGAAACCAGCGACGCGCGATGGGATGTGCCGGATGATTTATGTTATTCATCTGTATCACCTGTTTCAGATTTCTTTTTTGATGATCGGTTTGATTATTCTTTGGTGATGGTCTCATCCATGTTGAGCAGCACCCGTGAAAGCGCGACCCAGGCAGCAAAATCAGTTGTCGATTCTTTGAGCTTTTTTGTCGCGGTGATTTGCGTTGCTTCTTCCGGATGTTCGTGGAAGTATTGGCGCTGCCTGTTGAGAAAGCGAGTCAGTACCTGCTTTTCTTCAGCAGCGGGATACCGGGATACACAGCGTCGGAACGCTGTTTCTATCCGGTGGTCTTCAGAATCCTGTGGGGATGAGAGTACTGTCTCTGCAAGACTGATGGCACATTCCATAAACAGGGTTTCATTGAGGGTCGTCAGAGCCTGCAACGGTGTATTGGAACGGGTACGTTTGACGGTCGAGATATCGCCGTTGGGCGCATCAAATGCCTGGAGCATCGGGTACGGGACTGAGCGAAAGCGGAATGTATAAATCGCTCGCCGATAGCGGTCGGCATCTTCTTCCACGTTCCAGGTCTTGGGGCCATAGCTGGCTGGTTTATCGAACAGGAAAGCAGGAGCAGGCGGATACACCGAGGGCCCGCCGATTTCGGGGTTCAAAAGTCCGCTGGCTTTCAAGGCGATGTCCCGCACGATTTCGGCATCGACACGATAACGCGGCCCGCGGGCCAGCAGGCGATTGTAGGGATCTTTGGTATACAATGCGGGGCTGACCCGGGATGACTGTTGATAAGTTCGGGAAGTCACAATCAGTGTATGCAGCTTCTTCAGGTCCCAGCCTTCATCCATGAACCAGACAGCCAGCCAGTCCAGTAGTTTTCGGTGCGTCGGTGCTGCGCCCTGGGATCCCAGATCTTCACTGGTCGTCACAATTCCCTGCCCGAAGTAGGCCTGCCAGACCCGGTTTACAATCGCTCGGGCCGTCGTCGGAGATTGTCGGTCGACGAGCCAGCGGGCAAAAGTCAGCCGATTCACGGGGCCATCCGTCGGGAGTGAGTTCAGAAAACCCGGCACACCTGGTTGCACGACCTGTTTTTGTTTAAGAAAATCGCCACGATCCAGCAGATGTGTCTGGCGGGGCTGAGGACGTTCCTGGTAGACCAGCTGCGTCGTTCCTTCCGGATGCTGTTTCCAGATCGCTTCAATTCGTTCGTTTTCTGTTTTCCACTCAGGGACCGTGGTTCGCCAGTAACTGAAAACCTGGTCCTGCTGGCGGGATGTTCGCTCGGCGTCAGGAATCGCCAGGATTTCCCTGACATGATCAGGGACGGGATCTGCCTGGGCTTGCGGGCTGTTGCTCCAGGAAATCCGAAAGCGGCCGAGATTCATTGTCTGATTGTTGTCACTGTTCCAGCCCCCGTGCATCTGCACAAGGCTGATGGTTAATTTACTGCCCTCTTGGTAACCAAATGGTTTCTCGGCACGAAAGACCGCTTCGTGGGGCTGATTGAGTCGTCCCGGTCCCGCGTCGATTCCCCAGGCAGTTGAGTTGTCTCCGTCAATCGCATAGCTGACAGGCCCGGTAAAGCCGCGCACTCCTTTTTGATCCTCGTAAGGAAAATTCAGCTGCAGTCGAGGATTACTGAAATCGGCGGTGGCTTCCGTGAACTTGATAGTGGTTTTCTGTGTTGCATCCTCTGTATTTTCGACGTTGAGTTTGATGTCTGTTAAGGCACAGAGACCGGAGATGGCGCGACCGGGGCCTCCTGCCGGCAGATTGGGGTGATTTAACAGTTCGAGTCGGATGGCAGTGATCTCGGAAGCATCGATCTCGGCTTCAAAGTTCGAAGTGAACCGGGAAGGCGCATAACCCTGTGCCAGCATGGAATGATCGGGCTGTTCCATATAACGCTGGGAATTACTGTCGACATTTTTCAGTTTCATTACATGCCAGACCGGTTGATTCTGCTGCACCTGCTTTTCCCATGCGGCCAGTCGTTGAGGCCAGTCGGGCATTGATGTTTTGAGCGATCTTTCGATGGAATCGATTTCGGTAAACAGTTTTTCTCGCTGCTGTTGTTCCTCGTCGGTATAGCCTCGCATGCTGGCTTCGTACGAGTTGTTGATACAGGCGAAAATCTGATAGTAATTTTCGTGTGTCAGTGGATCGTATTTGTGGGAATGACATTGGCTGCACTGCAGGGTGAGACCGAGAACACTTTTCCCGATCGTGTCCATGCGGTCGAACATCGCGGCCATGCGAAACTCTTCCGGGTCGATGCCCCCCTCTTCGTTGAGCATCGAATTCCGCATGAAACCAGTGGCGATTTTCTGATCCTGTGTTGCCTGGGGCAGCAGATCCCCGGCGACCTGTTCGATGATGAACCGATCGTAGGGCATGTTCTGATTCAACGCATCAATGACCCAGTCACGATAGAGCCAGACTTCACGGGGGGCATCTTTTTCATAACCGTTGGAATCGGCATAGCGGGCGGCATCGAGCCAGAGGCGTCCCCAGCGTTCTCCGTAATGGGGGGAAGCTAAGAGGCGCGCGACCTGTTTGCGGTATGCATCGGTGCTTTTGTCAGCCAGGAAAGAATCGATTTCCTCGATGCTCGGCGGCAGGCCGATCAGGTCCAGGCTCAACCGTCGCAGAAGCGTTGTTCGATCTGCCGGTCTGGAGAAAGACAGTTGTTGCTGTTCCAGTTTTTCCAGAACGAAAGCATCAATCGGGTTTTGAATTAATTCCTGTTTCGAGACAGCAGGTATCGCGGACTTAACGGGTGCTTGAAAGGCCCAGTGCGAGGCCCAGGGAGCACCGGCTTCAATCCACCTTCGAATTTTTGCGAGGTCGGAAGCGGTTAGTTTTTTTCCCGAATCTACGGGGGGCATGCGTTCGCTTTCGTCAGTCGCCGTCATGCGTTGATAGATCAGGCTCTCAGCGGGTTTGCCGGGGACAATCAGGGATTGCCCGTTGTGATCTGCGAAAACGGTTTCTTTCAAATCAAGCCTGAGTTCCGCTTCACGATGTTCCGGATCAGGGCCATGACATGAGAAACAGGCGTCAGAAAGCAGAGGACGGATATCTGTCGCAAAGTCTAGAGGCTGCTCGGAAGGGGCAGGCGTTCCTGCCTCTACGTTTTGAGACAGAAAACAGACCATTACCACACTAGAGACTGCGAACAGATTGATCGTTCGAGCGGCCATGAACTTCTCTTTCGGTCTACAGAGAAAAGCAAGAAATCAGCACCGTTACAGGAAAAAAGCGAGGCGGCTTTGACAAAACATGAAGTCTGGTCAGGCAGGCTGCAAACCCGGATTTTCTGTGAATCGGAATGATTTCTTGATCTCAAAATCAAACACGAGTGAATACCGGTCCGCCACTTTCCTCAAAGTGGGGGTAGCTCATTGTGGTACTAACACTTTCTGAGCAGGTGACTTAGGAGTACGAGTTCTGAGCCCGGCTCCTGTTTTCTCTTTTGTAATTATACGAACTTCGATTGAGGAAATTCAAGTTTTGTCTCTCTGGAGCAGGGGGAATCGCAGCACATTTATATGAAGCTCCCTGCAGAAACCTCACTGTATATTAATCAAACACTCACAATAGGCCTGTTTTGATCAATTTTGCTACGCATTATTCACTTCTTCTTAACTTAACGGGGAGAAAAAACTTCACAGTCTCACGATACCGTATGCCCATCTGAGAAATTCAGCCGGCAAAGTAATTTTTCAGATGCTGGTTATCCAGTCGAATTCGAAGTGAGTGAGTTTTAAAAGATCAAGGGGGGGAAGCAGCTCAGTTTCATACATCCAGTGCCAAGCTGATGGGGATGGCCTGTTTCTTTCAAAATCAAATTTAATTGTCTTAAGCCTTCATTGTTCGCGTAACTGTACAAACCACTTTTTCAAAAAACAGGAAACACAATGCAAAAATCACGTGCTCAAAACACGAAACGATCAGGTTTTACCCTGATCGAACTTCTGGTGGTGATTTCGATCATCGCTTTACTGGCTGCTCTGCTGATCCCGGCAGTATTCGCAGCGCGAGAATCTGCACGTTCTTCGCAGTGCAAAAGCAACCTGCGTCAGTTCGGTCTTTCCATGCATTCTTTCGCATCAACAGACCCCAGCGGTCGTTATTGTACCGGTGCTTATGACTTCCGTCGTGACGGATGTCCTGACACCTGGGGCTGGGTCGCCGACATGGTTAACAGTGGTGCCGGTCTTCCACAGAAGATGCTGTGCCCTTCTTCCACTCTGCTGGGATCTGAAAAGCTGAACGACATGATTGGTGCCACCAACACCAGTAACAAAGACTCTGCTCCGCTGGCACGTCTGAGTGAAGGCGTTTGTGGATCTTGGACCAGTGGAACCGAAGAAACGCCTGCTCGTATTCTTCAGGTTGCCAAGCTGCTGGAAGATGGTTACGGTACTAACTACGCTTCCAGCTGGTATCTGGTACGTTCCGGTGCGAAGACTAACGCTGGTGTGACAGCTTCTGGTCTGAAGGGATTTGGTGGTTCACTGGGGCCGTTGACCATTCGTCGTCTGGATTCTTCCCGCGTTTCTTCTTCTGCTGTTTCCTTCATGGGGTGTGGAGCTCCTGGTGACGTGGGCGAAGCTGTTCTGTCTGACTCAATTCCCGGTTTTCTGGATGCGGGTGAACGTCTGGCTGAGTCATTCAACGATGGTCCTGCCCGGTGGGATGGTACTGCACTGGCTCTGATGCCTGCCGGTACCAATGTTGTGAATGCCACTCCTGTTGAACTGCCCGACCCGAACCGGATTGGTACACCTGGTACTGACGGGTTCCTGTGGTTGCAAGATTCACGTGACTGGTTTGCATGGCACGGTCGTGGCCGTAACAAGATCTGCAATATCCTGATGGCTGACGGCAGCGTTAAAGCGATTGTCGACCTGAACGGCGACGGCTTCCTGAATCCTGGTTTCCCGGCTTCTGGTACTGGATCAGGTTACACAGATGGTACAGTTGAACTGCGTCCTTCTGAGTGCTTCTCCGGTCCCTGGCTGGATGCTCAGATCACTAAAGGTAACTTCGAATAATCGAAGCCCTGACTCAACTGCTGATGAAGTAAACTGCGAGTGGCTGGAACAGAACCAGTCACTCGTTTTTTTATTGACACTCTTCTTATGAGAGGATGTTTTCGATCACGTGACCGTGGACATCGGTCAGACGACGATCAATGCCGTTATGCCGGTAGGTCAGTTTTTCGTGATCAATACCGAGTTGATGCAAGATCGTTGCATGCACATCATAGCACATGGTGGGGTTCGCCGGATCAGCGGGTTTGAATGACCATTGGTCCGATTCTCCGTATGTCGTGCCCCCTTTGATACCACCCCCGGCGAGCCAGTTGGTGAAAACAAACGGATTGTGATCGCGTCCTTTGCTGCCTTGACTGCAGGGCATTCTGCCAAATTCCGTGGTCCAGAGGATGATCGTATCGTCGAGCATGCCCCGCTGTTTCAGATCTTTGATCAACGCGGATGCTCCAATGGACATGCCCCGGCCTAATGGCCAGTGATCGCGTTTGATGTCTTCGTGCGAATCCCAGTTGCGACGGGGATGGCCGTTATCGGCGCCCGACCAGATCTGCACGAACCGCACACCCTGTTCCAGCATGCGTCGCGCCACCAGGCAGTTTCTACCGAAATACGCAATCTCTGCGGCTTCGCTGATGCCTTCCTGTACTTCGAAATCGACGAAATCCAGACCGTACCTCTGCAGCGTGCTTTTCGTTTCACCTGAAAGATCGAGAACTTCCGGTGCCTGCAGCTGCATTTTGGCTGCGAGTTCATAGGATTGAATGCGGGCATTCAGACGTGAATCACCGGCGCGTGTCTGTTGATGTTGTTGATTGAGCTGTTTGAGTGCTTGCAAAACATCGCGATCACTGTTTCGTGTGACGAAATCATTCTCAGGGGGAAATAAGTTCGAAATGGGTGTTTTGGAATTCGGTCGAATCATGGTTCCCTGGTTACTGGCGGGCAGAAAACCGGCTGACCAGTTGGCAGCACCGTTAGGAGCAAAGCCACGCG
>NZ_CAXAVM010000201.1:0-12354 GCF_963972345.1 uncultured Gimesia sp.
CCGCCACTCCGGCGATACACGGGGCAGGTATTCATACAGGCGGCACAGCGAATGCAGTTTAAAGAACGCCGAAATTCATCGCTGCCGGAAATTTCACTGCGACCGTTATCCAGCAACACGATATGCATTTCTGCCCCGGGAGCCGGACCATGAAAGTGAGAGGAATACGTGGTGATCGGCTGACCTGTTGCCGAACGGGCCAGCAGTCGCAGGAAGACACTCAAATCGCCCGCGCGGGGAATCAGCTTCTCAATCCCCATACAGGCGATGTGCAGCTTGTTTAACGACGTTCCCAGATCGGCGTTGCCTTCATTCGTACAGACCACAAAGCCGCCGGTTTCCGCGATCGCGAAATTGACACCCGTGATCCCGGCTTCTGCTTCGATAAATTTCTGGCGTAAATGCTGGCGGGCTGCTTCGGCCAGATACTGGGGATCGGTGGCCCCTTTCTCTGTTCCCAGCTGCTCGTGGAACAGTTCGCCGATCTCTTCCTTCTTCATATGAATGGCGGGCATCACGATGTGACTGGGGGGCATATTCTGCATCTGCACAATCCGCTCACCCAGGTCGGTATCAATGATTTCAATCCCGTGGCGTTCCAGGTAGGGATTGAGATGACATTCTTCCGTGAGCATGGATTTGCTCTTCACGACGCGTGTGACATCATGCTTTTTTAACAGCCCGTGCACGATCTCATTATGTTCGGTAGCGTTGCGGGCCCAGTGCACCTGGACTCCGCGTGCTGTTGCGTTTCGCTCAAATTCTTCCAGCAGATCAGGCAGATGCGAAATCGTATGCATTTTGATCTTTGAAGCCTGTTCGCGGAGCAGTTCCCATTCCGGAATCTGCCGGGCCGCCTTGTCGCGTTTGGAACGGACGAACCATAGCGATTCATCGTGCCAGTGCGCACGGTCTTTGTTCTTTACGAATTCCGCAGCTAATTTTGGATGTGAAGGCATCTTACAAACACTCAACTAAAATTTCAGAGATATGCATGACTCGAATCGGTTTTTTCTGGCGGCGGATGATTCCATCCAGGTGCATCAGGCAGGACATATCCAAGGCTGTCAAAACTTCGGTGCCCGCCTGTTCGTGATCGTGTACGCGATCTTCGCCCATCATGCAGGAGACCGCTTCTTCCGAAACCGCAAAGGTACCACCAAAGCCACAACATTCATCGGGCCGCTGCAGTTGAGAGAGTTCGACTCCCTCAATGCTCTCCAGCAACTCACGCACGTTTCCAAAAGGGGGGCCCATGATTTCGCTCGAACTGGCCAGTCGCAGTTCTCGCAGTCCATGACAACTCTGGTGCAGACCGACTTTATGGGGAAATCGTCCCGACAGAGTTTTGACTTCCAGGATGTTGGTCAGGTAATCGCAGAACTCATATGTTTTTGCTTTGAGTTCTTCATACTCGGCATTGTCCGAGAAGTATTCAGCATAGTGATGCTTGACCATCGACACACAACTGCCGGAAGGACAGACGACCGCATCATAGCCTTTGAAAATGTCCACGAAGCGTTTTGCGAGAGGCCCTACTTCATTCGTGCAGCCGGTATTGGCCATCGGCTGCCCACAGCAGGTCTGGCTTTCCGGATATTCGACATCCACACCGAAATGTTCCAGAATCTTCAGGGTGGCAATGCCTACCTGCGGGTACAGTTGATCAATATAACACGGAATAAACAAGCCGACTTTGGGCGCCATAGTGCGGGACTCAAAAGAGGTTCAGAATAGATCGTAATAAACTTTGATGATGCTTTACTCCTTTATAGTCCGAACCACCTCGAATGCCAAGCCGACAGGCACTGTGGAAAAGGGGATGTACACTGTGAAAACATGCTTTTCAGACGCGTCACGCCGCGCAGGAAATACTTATGTTTCTTACAATAAACATCGTCCCGGGAAGAATTCCGAGACAGCTCGCGTCTTAAGCGGCAGACGCGATCGAAGTCTCGCAGGCGGTCTGCCAGTTGGTCTGAAGATGCTGAAGATTCAAACCGCCGACCACCAGATTACTGACACCCGGGTTGCGAAGCACAAACGGAATCGCATCGGCGGGTGAGAGCTGTCCCGAGGCAAGCCCCTTCTTCACGAAGACCCCTGTACCAGCTTGTGCGGCTTGAGTTAAAACTGCTTCCAGGCTGCGGTCCTGCAGATGATACTCCAGCATCAGCACATCCGCCCAGTCGAGAGCCGACTTCGCGCCCGAGAGCGTTTTAGCCGACAGCCCGATCCAGCGAATCTGTCCCGCCTGTTTCGCTGCCTGCAGGGTTTCGATGGCATCACTGTGGTTCAAGATCTCTGCTTCACACTGATTCGAGTGGATCAGCACGACATCCAGTACATCGGTCTGCAGTCGACTCAGACTGCGTTCGAGGCTCGCCTTCAGACTCATGCGGGAGAAGTCATAGGTCGAGGCACCGTTTTCGAACGTCTCCCCGATTTTTGTCGAGAGCAGAAATTCGCTGCGCCGGTGAGCCAGGAACTGGCCGATGCGCGCTTCACTGATGCCATAGGCGGGCGCGGTATCAATATGGTTGATCCCCAGGTCCAGTACGGAATTCAGCAGACGATCTGTAGTAGCGTCATCCGGAAGATCGTACGACTGGCTGTATTTAATCTGCTCGTTGCGACCAATTTTGAAAGCACCAAAACCCAGTGCGCTCACGGAAAAACCGGTCTTTCCTAAAGGACGATATTGCATGTTTGAAATTCCACCCGACAGAGTTCAGGCAGCCTCTCCTTGACTAAACGGTTCATCAAGTCTCACCCAGTCGACTGCTGTCTCCCAGGGAGGTAGTGCCACCTGCGGGCGAGAGAATTGTGCCAGCTCTGACTTCCAGGAATCATCGACCGAAGTCGGGACCACAGGAATTTCAGACAAACGCTCACACACGTCTTCCGCCAGTTGCGGCGCCAGTGCCAGCTTGGTGGGCCACGCCGTCAACAGATTTCCTGCCTGCAGGATCTGTGGCGTTTCCGGGCGATGTCCCGTTTTTGTAGCTCCTTCGGCTCGATCGACTGTGTAAGAATTCCATTCCAGACCATTCAGTTCCAGCCCGGGTATCGAGGCCGACAACTCGCGGACAGCATGTTCAATCAGCTCACGACGATTCATCGTCACACCGGTCTCTGCCACCTGGCCACCAATCTGCCAGACCGTGCGGCCCTGGCAATCAATGTCTGATGTGATGGTCACTCTGGTTTTTGCGCCATCCACACAATGCCCGTTAAACGGAGGCAGCGTGCCTCGGACCAGGGCCATATGCAGCGGTCGTTTCTGCATCCGGTTTTGTTGTTGAACGGTAGAGTCCGGATGTGCCAGCTTCAAAAGTGTTTCGTTACCACTCCCGGCGGTCAGTAAGACTGCTGCAGTTTGAATGGTGGTGGGAGTTCCATCCGGGGCTTGAATTTGAACAGCGGTCAGTTTTCCACTCGGATCATGGATGAATTTCAGGCTTTTGGGATCGTATTGAAAAATCTGGTCCGGAAATGCGTCCGCCAGATTCTGGATCAGACTGTAAGGCGAAATCACCTGTTCGTCCATCTGTCCAATCGAACCCGGGCAGCCAGAGAGGAGATCGGGCACTTCATCGGGGGTGAGATTTTTGGGTACCACCTGCAGCCCCATTTTGGCGCCAAACATTCCCAGACGGGAAGACAGTGATTCGGTTCGCCACAGGTAACAGTTGTTCGAGCGAATCTCCGTCTGGGATAAATCGGGCAGCTGTTCGCCGGCCAGCGATTTTCGCCAGATGGAGGGCATTTCACGGATGCGGCGGGCAGAGCCGGTCATCATGCCCTGTAAAGTATATTTCAAACCGCCGTGAATGATTCCCTGTGAGGCGACGGTCTGCCCGCTGCCCAGGGCAAATGCTTCCAGCAGCAGGCACCTGTATCCCCGTCGACTGGCTTCGTGCATGGTCCACAGCCCGGCAATACCACCTCCAAATATGATCACATCAACGTTTGGCACACCGAGAATCCTTTCTCAATACAGCAGGTACCATTTCCCTGGTCAGATAGCGCAAAACCATAGAGATGGTGGTTTTTACTATGTCTGCTCCAATCCGAAAAGATGAATCAGCCCGATTGAACTGTTCATAATGTCAGATTTCGGGAAAAAGCACCTGCCGGCCGTCTCATTCGCGAATGAGGAAACTCTTACAGGACGGTCTGTTCCTGTTTTTTGAGCATGACAATCGCTTCGACTTCGACGGTGATATTTCCAGGCAGAGAGCCCATGCCGACAGCACTGCGGGCAGCGCGACCATTCTCGCCGAAGACCTGCACGATCAGATCACTGAAGCCGTTGATGACCTGGGGATGCCGTTTGAAATCGGGAGCGGCATTCACCATGCCCAGCACTTTGACAAATCGATCAATCCGATTTAAATCGCCGAGGTACTGTTTCAAAGTCGCCAGCATGGTCAAAGCCACGGCCCGCGCTGCTTCGACGCCCTGTTCTTCGGTCAGGTCGTCGCCCACACGGCCGGTGTGCATCGTGCCGTCCAGTTTAATCGGCCCATGTCCGGAAACATACAGCATATCATCCACCTGGACGACGGGATTATAAATGCCACCCGGCTTGGGTGCGGTGGGAAGTTCCAGGTTCAGTTCTTCAATCTTGGCTTCGATGCTCATGAGTTTTTCCTGCTTTGCTGAAGTCCGTTTTATTCGCTCGTCCGCTGTCCCATTAACGGCGGCATTTGAAATCATGCTTTATTTAAACCAGAATAAAGACCCGAAATAGGATTTCCAATCGAAGGAACCAGTCTGATTTCAAAAACAGAATGATCCAATTCAAGCCGGTTTTCGTTTTCTGGAGTGAACTAATGCGAAAAATGCAAAAAGCTGCTGAAAATTGCTTTTTGTTTTGACCTGCAGGCAGTTATGATATTTGAGAGACAGCTGTCTCAGAAACAAGTACTTACAAGGGAGTTATGCAGACAATGGAAGATCTCTGGCCAGTTGTAGCATTTGCCATCGGCGGAATCGGGATATTACTGCTCATCGTCTTTCTGGCGTTGTTCGCCCGCTATTTCAAATTGTGGATACAAGCCTTCAGTTCGCGTGCCAAAATTGGTCCTCTCGCGCTGGTCTTCATGTCTCTGCGAAAAGTAAAGCCGTCTGTGATTGTCGATACCAAAATCATGGCAGTCCAGGCCGGGCTGACGGATATTCCCACCCAGGCGTTTGAAGCCCATTATCTGGCGGGGGGGAATGTACATCGCGTCGTTCATGCCCTGATTGTCGCCCACCGGGCCCGCATTGATCTGGACTGGGATACCGCATCCGCCATCGACCTGGCAGGTCGAAACATCATCTCCGCCGTCGAAACCAGCGTGGATCCCAAAGTCATCGATTGCCCCGATCCCAAGAAAAGTGGTCGGCCCACACTGGACGGCGTGGCGAAGGATGGGATACAACTCAAGGCGCGTGCCCGTGTGACCGTACGAACCAATTTAAGTCAGCTCGTCGGGGGAGCCACCGAAGAGACCATTATCGCCCGTGTCGGCGAAGGAATTGTCTCCGCCATCGGTTCCTGCGAAAGCCATAAAGAAGTTCTGGCGAATCCTTCCGTCATTGCCCGCAATGTGCTGGATCGTGGCCTGGATTCACAAACGTCGTTTTCCATCGTCTCCATCGATATCGCTGATATTGATGTTGGCGAGAACATCGGGGCACGTCTCCGCGTCGATCAGGCCGAAGCGGATATGCGTATCGCTCAGGCCCTCGCAGAAGAAAGACGGGCCGAAGCGGTTGCCTCCGAACAGGAAATGATCGCCACGACACAGGAAAATCAGGCCAAGGTGGTACTCGCCGAAGCCGAAATTCCGCTCGCCATGGCCGATTCCTTCCAGGAAGGCAATTTGAGAGCCATTTAGTCTGTATGTGTGTTTAGTGTAATTCAAACGTATCGATCGATTCAATCAGTCCGGCTGTAAGGGATTCAACAGCCCGGGAAATGCTTTCAAAGCAATCTTCTCTGATGCGTCGATGATAAGAAAATGCCAGACAGGATGTGTTTTTGTAATTACTGGTTGAAATTTGGGTTGGTGATTGACTAATATTATGTCAGTAACAGCAGCAGGAGGTTGTTGTGGACTGAATTCTCCGGATCACCTCGAGAGAGTTTTCGTTTACCTATGACTGATATCGCAACAATAAATATTACGGAAAAACAACTGGACCTCCTGTTGTCAGGCTTGCGTTATGTACGCAGTGCGGAAAAATTGCGAGTCGAAGAACCGACTCCCGAGTATGTCCGGACTCGCACAGAGAAGCTGGATGAGATTTCAACCCTGGTTGATGCTCTGAATTCTTCTCCCCGCAGACAAAGTGCTGCTCAGGTCTGATATTTTTCAGCGCTTAGGTTGAGTTTCGTTCCCAGATCCAATTCAATAGGACGTTCTTTCTGCGCGCAGAGATTCCGACTCCTGTGCCCGGTCATGTCGTCTGTTTAATCAGCCTGTTGGAAATGGGAATTTAATACCGCTTATGCGTTATGAGCATGTTTGCGTCGAAGCTGTCTGCTGTACCCTGCCGCCCCACATCGTCACTTCCGACGAGATCGAAGCGCAGCTTGCACCCGTGTACGATCGACTCGGTCTGCCCGCAGGCCGACTGGAACTGATGACCGGCATTCAGGAACGCCGCTTCTTCGATCCCGGTACGCTCCCCGGTACCATCAGCGCCCAGACCGTCAACAAGCTTCTGGACCAGTCTCGACTCGACCGCAAATACATCGGTGCCCTGATTCATGGCTCCGTCTGTCGCGATCAACTCGAACCGGCAACCGCCAGTGGCGTCCATCATGCCGCTCAACTGCCCAACTCCGCTCTGGTGCTCGACATCAGCAATGCCTGCCTGGGACTGCTCAACGGAATGGTCTTCATCGCCAACATGATTGAAATGGGACAGATCCAGGCCGGAATCGTTGTCGGAACCGAAGTCGGACGCGACCTCGTGGAAGGCACCATTCACGACCTGCTTCACGACGGCACCTTAACCCGCAAATCCATCAAAAACGACTTTGCTTCCCTGACCATCGGCAGCGGCTCCGCGGCGATTCTCCTCTGCGACAAAAGACTCAGCCAGACCGGACATCGTCTGCTCGGCGGTAATTTTCAGACCGAGACCTCCAGCCACGAACTCTGCGCCGGCGGAGTCGAAGCACAAAAACACGGCGATCACCGCCCTCGCATGCAGACCGATTCCGAATCCCTGCTCGTCGCCGGCGTGAACCTGGCCATCCCCACCTGGGAACAGACCAAAACCACGCTCGGCTGGAAGAACGAAGACGTCAACCGCGTCTTCACACACCAGGTCGGCAAAGCACATCGCAAACTCCTGCTCGAAAAACTCGGTCTCGATACCAGCCTCGACTATCCCACCGTCGAAACCCTGGGCAACACCGGCGCCGCGGCACTCCCCATGGCCTGGGCGCTCGGCATCGAAAATCAGATCCTTCACGAGCACGATCGCATCGCCTTACTCGGCATCGGCAGCGGGCTCAATTCGCTCATGCTGGGTGTCCAGTGGTAATCAGCGATTCGTCTGGTCCGCTGCATCAAAATCTCTCTAGATCAGCAGTTAATCTTTCGTCAACTTAGCTGGCTGGCATAATCGCTCAGGTCAAAGCCGGGTCTGTCTTCAGGATTGAGAGTTTATGACGGTTGTGTCTGCTTTATTGGATAGGCAGGTTCTAACAAAGTTACCCCCGAATCGTTTCTAAGTGCTGTTTATTACTGCAAATCTGACTGAATGGAATAAGCCGATTACACCCGGCAGACCGATTCTAAGCAGGGAGACCCTATCCGCGCGATCATCAGGGAACAGGATGCCGCGCCGACCAGTCAGAAATTCCTCATTTGTTTTCGCGAACAGACGAATGGGATCAGGCTTACTATCGCCAGACAAGTAACAGCAAGGAATGCCCCATGCGTCTTCGCGTGATTTTATCGTTGAGTCTCGTCGCTTCATCCGCTCTGACCGGGGCGCATCTCCGCGCAGAAAGCCTGCCCTCTGTTGTGCCACCCGCACCGGCAGCCCAGTCCGAGTATGATGACATCGAACCAGAGCTGACACCTGTTGCCGCTGTCTTCCAGGCTGCTGAAGAACCCGCGGATGAATCCTTTATTCCGCCGAATACCGAAGAGTCCGAAGACGAAATCATTTTCGACGATCCCACGCCGAATCCACCGCCGTCCAACCCGTACAAACCACTGTTCTATGATAACACCTTCGGCAGCTACCTCAGCAATCCCGATCATCCTTACCTGCTGGGAGAACGCTTCAAGGAAATGCCGCTCGGCGATGACTGCTCGCCTTACACGCTTTCCGTTGGTGGCGAATTGCGTCATCGCTGGATGCACGAACAGAATCGCCTGCGACCAGGCGGACCCGTCAATACCGATTACAACCTCTGGCGCTGGCGTCAGTACTTCGATCTGCAGCTTAGCGATTACGCCCGCGTCTACTTCGAAGGCCTTGATGGTTCGATCTTCGATAACGATCTGCCCCCCACGCCCATCGATGTCAATCGCTGGAATGTCCAGAACGCCTTCGTTGATGTCAAACTGCACGAATGGAACGGCGCACCCGGCTGGTTCCGATACGGTCGGCAGGAAATGCTGTATGGCTCGCAGCATCTGATTTCGCCACTCGACTGGTCGAATACCCGACGGAACTTTGAAGGCTTTAAATATTTTCATCATACCGAAACCGTACACTTCGACGCCTTCATCACCAACCCCGTGAATACGGGCGGCGGAAATCAACCGCTGACCCGATACGATAGTGGCACAGACAAACCCGATACCTCGGTCACCTTCAGCGGGATTTACGCCACGATTCTGTCGGACGGCGGTCCTGAACTGCTCGACCTGTATTACCTCTGGTTGCGCGATGAAACCAATACTCCCAACCGCCCCGATGGTTCGCGTCACACCGCCGGCGGTCGCTTCAAAACCACCAGGGAAATTCAGGACGATGGCTGCAAAGTCACCCGTATCTGGGACCTCGAAACCGAAGGTGCTTACCAGTTCGGAAACGATGACGGCAAACGCGTTTCCGCCGGCTTCTTCACATCGGTTCTGGGTCATACCTGGACCACGGTTCCCTGGTCTCCACGCCTGAGTGGTCTGTTCTATTACGGTTCCGGTAACCACAACCCGAACGGCAGCACGAACAATACCTTCAACACACTCTACCCGCTGGGGCACGCTTACTGGGGGATCATCGACAACCTGTCCGGCCAGAACCTGTATGACTGGAGTCTGCAGCTGAACGCCAAGCCGACCAAAAAAGTGGGCCTGGTCGCGGCTTTCCACTGGTTCGAAAAAGCCACCACCAACGACTATCTCTACAACGTCGCAGGCGCCCCCACAGGAACGCTCGGCGGCAGCCGCGACATCGGACAGGAACTCGACCTGATCGGAACCTATACCTTCAATCCCAACTTCAACATCCAGGCCGGTTACTCCTGGTTCTGGTACGGCGATTTTGTCGGCACCAACATTCCCCCCCGCAACACCGCGAACCAGTTCTACGTGCAGACAACGCTCCGCTTCTAGTCGTCGGAAGATGAAAGAGCAGCAGTCATCCGGGCACTGCTCTATCGGCATTCCCGCACAAATTGAACTTGACCGCCGCGCGCCAACAGCGATAAGCGCTCTTTTGGGTCGCGCGCGTGACCAGTTTACAGTGCACTGAAACAGCGCGAACCACTTCCGGAGGTTCACGCGAAAACCGGGCATTTTTTCCAGATATTCACTGCCTGCAACAGCACCAGTTCCCGATGTATGCCTGCGGGTCGCCACACATCGCAAAGCTTCGTCCCGGCACCGCCTCAGCACCGCCGCACATCGGTCCCCTGTCAACCCGTATCGCCACCCCGTTTTCTGCTGACCCCTCTTGACAGCCCCACGCCCTTCGCGAAGATCAGACGCACTCAGAATGCAATCCATCATCCCCACCAACAGAAACCAGAAGTCACAAAAAGCATTTTGAAACATAAGAAACACGACCGACTCTCATCCCGAACCATGTACCCGTACCACCCGCCAGCACACGATCAGAGCCCGCGCACCGGCACCCAGATCATCCTAAGGAAACGCACCACCACGACCAGCTGAATATCAGGTGATCCGCACAAGAAATGAGAGAAAAAGGGTGGTACTGGATGCAATCCGGTACGAGCGCAGCGAGCAGGAAACTGTCAGTGCCAGCGATCAAACCAGCAACAGAAAACCAACCCCGTAGGGGCGAACCCATGTGTTCGCCCGCGGTCTCGACATACTTTGTTTTGCCGGGTTGCGAACGGTTTTCCTGGTCCCGTTCCGAGTTTAAAACCAGTTCGATTTTCCCCAGGCGAGCGGACACATGGGACCGCCCCTACGGCAAGCGGGTTGGAAACTCAACAATCGTTCGAATACTTTCACTGACAGTTTCCTGTTGTCTTCGACAATCCCGAATTGCATTCTCGACCACCCCAGGTTGATACAATTCACCAACCCGATTCTTTCGTGCGGGTTAGTGCTTTTCGTGGTTCAAAAAACAATCACAATAAGACCTTCAAATAAGGAATAACGAACGAAATTCCAGCCCCCGGGTGCCATCTGTCGGCTTGCCCGACAGTGTTTTGAGTAACCGACCCATTCCAGGGAAAAGGGTGATACCGGATGCATATCCGAGCCGATCTCAGCGTCGAATGGCTGAAAGCCCAGCCAACCCCTTGAGTTTGCGTTTGCTAAAAGCGATAGCGGAGAAGTATGCGTTTAAGAGTTTCTGCAAAAAATTACTGGCCTGACTGTCACAGTCTGTACCGGAATGTGTCAAAGGGAGAGAATACCCCATGGTTCAATAAAATCAATGAGACTCGAAATGCCGAAACCCCTGATGCACAATCCTTTTACAGAAATCGCCTACGACGACAAGCAGGATATCGAACTGGTCCATCAAGCCCAAAACGGTGATCGCAGTGCGCTCGAAAAGCTGGTTCTCCGGCATCAAGCCTGGATTTATAACATCGCGGTACGGATGGTATTTCATCCGCACGATGCGGAAGAAGTCACGCAGGAAGTCCTTCTCAAAGCCATCACACGACTGAGTACATTTCAGGGGACCAGTCAGTTCCGCACCTGGCTCTATCGCATCACGGTCAATCACGTTCTGAACATGAAACGACGGGGAGGAGAATCTCAGCCGCAAACATTTTCCAGTTATGCTGCTGCAATTAACAACATTCCGGATCTGGATCTGCCAGATCCCAGGACCGTTCCCGTGGATGTTCCATTGCTCATTGAAGAAGCCAAAGTTGCATGTACGACCGGAATGTTGCTCTGTCTGGATCGCAGGCAACGACTGATTTTCACTCTGGGTGAAATCTTCGGAGCCAGTGATAAAGTGGGAAGTGAAATCTTGGAAATGTCAGCAGACAATTTTCGGCAGTGCCTGTCACGGGCCCGCACCGATTTATATCAGTTTATGCAGAATCAGTGTGGTCTGGTGAATGAAAGGAATCCATGTCGCTGCCCGAAAAAAACCAGGGGCTTCATCAGAGAGGGGCACGTCGACCCCGAGCATTTACTGTTTGTTCCAATACACGTTCAGCGCATCAGTGAAGTTGCCTCCGACACCATTCGCAAAATGGACGACGCTACGGAGCAGCAATATGCAGCCCTGTTTCGCACGCATCCCTTTCTGCAACCTTCCAGTCAAATCGACTGGCTGCAACAGCTACTGGAGCAACCGCGCATTCGCGCTGCGTTACGTTTGAACTAATTCAAGCGGTGACTGTCACACTGGTCTCCTCAATGTGTCTAAGGATTAGAGCAGGGCTCAATCACTTTCAATAACACGAGAAGGAGATACGATGTCAAAGCTAGACAAAAAAGTGGCACTTGTAACGGGGGCCTCCAAGGGAATCGGCGCGGGGATCGCCAGAGAACTGGCTGTCGCAGGAGCAGCCGTGGTTGTTAATTATGCGACCGATGGGGAGCGTGCCGAAGCCCTGGTAAAACAAATCAAACAGGAGAACGGGCAAGCTGTTGCTGTGCAGGGAGATGTTTCGAATGCAGCAGATGTGGCACGTTTATTCACCGACGTCGATTCAACCTTTGGCCGACTCGACATCCTGGTAAACAATGCCGGCGTGTATCGAGAGACACCAATAGAGGAGCTGACTGAAGAAGAATTTCATCGTGAATTCAATATCAACGTGCTTGGTCCTCTGTTAGTCATCCGCGAATCGCTGCAGTACTTTGGTTCTGAAGGGGGCACAATCATTAACATTGGCTCCGGCGCTTCCAAGATGTGTCCACCCGGTTATTCGATCTATTCCGCCAG
>NZ_CAXAVM010000202.1:0-12343 GCF_963972345.1 uncultured Gimesia sp.
GCGCGGGATTGGTCTTTGCTGCTTCGATGACATCCCGATTAAACAGATTGCCGAGATGGGTCATATCAGCATGCGTGCCTGTGACGTACCAGCCCCCCCAGCGTTTCTCCAGCGGTTTGTCATGCGAGATCTGGGAGTAGCCGGAAATCGGTCGGCCATGCTGATCGGTTAGAAACGAGCGAACGAGTAAACCGGGAATCCGCAGACTCGAATCGCCGCCATGACAGGCCAGGCAGCGTTCGGAACGAACCAGCCGCGGTTCGTTCGCTGCCTTGACGGCGAGTTCATAAAAAATGGTGCCCTTCAACGGGTCGACCGCAGCAAATTCCATCTTCTCTGCCCCGGGAACCCAGCCAATATAAACATCGTCATTAAAATAGATAACGCGGGGATTTTCCGGTTTAATGAGCCGTGGGTTGAGTGCTGTCTTGGAAAAAACCATCAGCTGCGAAGATTCGGGAATCTGCAATGCTTTCAGGACTTCGCGCAGATATCCCCACTGCGAGTCGTAGTTCAGTTTCAGTGTCCGGGCGGACAGCGCCTGCTCCAGTTGCGAGGCGGCATCGGTATGCTGGCCGAGTCCGTATTCGACGGGAGGCAGACCAAAGGGAATCGGGTCCCTAAAATCAATCTCCTTCACGGGTTCAGTTGGTTTGGGGGCCACCAGTGGCTCTTCTGCCTTTACCAGTGAGGGAAAAAGCAACAGCCACAGCCCCAATATCGTTACCTGATTTGTCATGTCTGAGAATCTACAATTGATCAAATATCTTTGATGGTTTAAAATAGGCAAAGCTGACCTGTAAAAATCCGAATCTGTTCGCAGTAAACGGCTTAGCAGGATCAATAAATCGAAATCAGCGGGAGTCATTCCGATGCAAATCGGTGCCGGGTTGACTCTTATATCTGAAATCCCTATGAATCTGTCAGGATTTGTGACTTACTTCACAGAAGGAAACAGTCCTGTACCCGATATAATTTAGCATGTTGGCTCACGGGCCCGTTAGTCTTAAATCTGAGTTTTCTGGAAGGGTTTCATTTTGAAAACTCCTCGCCGCTTTATCGCCTCTGTTTCTCTCCTCACTGTTTTTGCCGCCCTGTTTTGCATCCCTCTTGCTTCGCAGGCACAAAAGAACAGTCTGACCGATTTTTTTGATCAGAAGAAAGCTGCCGCAACTGATGCGGGAGTCAACACAGAGATTAATGTCAGTCTGCTGCCTCAGGATGCGAAAGCGGGTGAAACGGTCACCCTGTCGATCGCCGTGATTCTGCCAGAAGGGGCATATACCTATTCTACCAATCCCACCTTCGGCGGTGCGACAAAGTTTAAAATTGACGATGCCAAAGGTCTGACGGCCATCGACCAGCATTTCAACGCGGATCATCCCCCCAAAACCGTGTTCGAACCGCTGTTCATGAAAGAAGTCGAAAAATTTGAGAAACATGTCATCTGGAGCCGTCGCTACAAAGTGAACCAGGATGTGACCAATCCGTCCCAGGTGATTATCAACGGACAGATGGACTACCAGGTTTGTAATGCAGATCGCTGTGTGGCGTTACAGCACCCCTTCAGCGCCATGCTGACTGGTAAACAGGAAACCGCGCCGCTGTCTATTACCAAAGTTCCCGAACGGCGTTCGCAGCCTGATCCGGTTGAACTGAGTTTTGCCCTGACACCTGCCAAATCGAACCCGGAAAAACTGGTACAGTTAAAGATCACCATGAAGCTGGAGGAAGGCTTCCATACCTTTGCCCTCGATCAGGACAAGACACAGGCGGGACTCCCGACCCATATCGAACTGTTCAAGCTGGAAGGTTTGAAACCCGTCTCCCGGCAGTTCTCAGTCAGTCCGGAACCGGAGCAGGAAACTCACGGTGAATACAACCAGCGAACTCACTACGACGAAGTGGTCTGGACACGTGAGTTTGAACGTCTGCCTGATGCGAAGGCGATTGGCGTCGAAGGGAAACTCAAATACCAGATCTGCAACGAAGGCAGTTGCCGTCCGCCGCTGCCTGTGGAATTTCAGCTGGGCAGCCTGACCAACGCCCAGCCGGTGGCGATGTCTTCACTCGAAGAACTCAAAGAGCCCGACAGTGACGACGCCCTGATTATCGCTTCAGAAGGTGAGAATCAGTCGCTTGCTTCCTACCTGTTTTTTGCCTTCCTGGGGGGATTGATTCTGAACGTAATGCCCTGCGTGCTGCCCGTGGTGGCCATTAAAGTCATGAGCTTTGTGCAACAGGCGGGAGAAAGCCGCACACGGATTTTTGCCTTGAACATCTTTTATTCCCTGGGAGTCCTCACAGTCTTTTTAGGCCTCGCGTCGCTGGCCGTGTTCGCAGGACTGGGATGGGGGGGACTGTTCCAGAGTACCAAATTCAATATCATCATGGCCTGCATCGTGTATGCGATGGGGTTGAGTATGCTGGGCGTGTTCGAGATTCCTGTTCCCGGGATGGTGGGTTCCGCCGCCAGTGGTCAACAGAAGGAAGGACTGCCGGGTGCCTATTTAACAGGGATCCTGGCGACGCTGCTGGCGACGCCCTGCAGTGGACCGTTTCTCGGGCCGGTACTGGCATGGTCTGTGATGCAGACGCCTGCAATTACCTACCTGGTCTGGTCGGTGATGGGACTGGGTATGGCCTCACCTTATATTATCTTCAGTGTATTCCCCAAAGCGATCAACTATCTTCCCAAACCGGGAATGTGGATGGTGCGGTTCAAGGAATTTTCGGGAATCGTGTTGATGGGTGCGGTGATCTTCATCATTTCGTTTCTGGATGAATCTCTGACGATCCCCGTGCTGATTATGCTGCTGGGTATCACGACCGGCTTGTGGATGATTGGCAGTCTCTACTCTCATAATTCTTCATTTCAGAAAAAAATGATCGTACGCACGGCAGCATTACTACTGACCGCGGGTATCGGACTGTTTGGCTATAATATGAGTCAGAAATCAACCAACGATCTTCCCTGGGTCCCCTTCAACGTGGCAGAGCTGCAAAAACTGAGAACAGAAAACAAAACCATCCTGATTGATTTTTCAGCAGAATGGTGCCTGACCTGCAAAACGAATGAAAAATTTGCGTTGAATACTCCGGAAACACTGGAGCTGATCAAAAAACATAACGTCGTCCCCATGTATGCTGACTACACCGACTATTCACCCACCATTAAAGAGTGGCTGGATAAATTCCAGAGCGTCAGTATTCCGTTGACGGTTATCTTCCCGGCCAACCGTCCTAACGAGCCGATCATCATTCGTGACCTGTATACCAAGTCAACGCTGCTGAATGCGCTTCAGGAAGCCATCGCTGTACCGCCTGCCAAGAAATCAGCAAAGCGGGAAATGGTTTCCACGGCGGCACAATAAGCCGGATTCAAATAAGTGAGTCTCTCCAGGGCGGCACTCTTTTCGAGTGCCGCTTTTTTTTGTATGGTATGTTTCTTAATTCAACCTGCCCCTGCCTGAATGATCTGGCACTATCCTAACCGGCCTTGAGAAAAATCATGCAAGACGACGCGGCTACCCCCGATCCGGAACAGAGTGACGAAATCGTTGTCGCGACCCCTCGCAGGTCCACTTGGTCGGAGATGAAGACCGCGGAAGACTGGTGGGCCATCTGGATCGGCGGGGGACTGCTGCTGATCTGTTTTCTGTCAGTTTACCTTACGCTGCCCGCAGACTTCTCAGAGCAACTCAAGGCTGCGGAAACGACGGGAGAAAAAGTCAGCGTGCACAGTCCGCTGAAAGCGTGGCTGGGCAAACCGGGTTCGTGGACGCAGAACCCGCTGGACGCGCTGTTTCCGCCTGAGAAAAGCAACCTGATTCTGCCGTTAGGCATGGTGTTTCTGATCAGCCTGCTTGGCTTTTCGCTGGCAGTCAAATCCATGGGACAGGCTGTGTCTAAATTTGCCATCGGTTTTATCGGTGTTTTTATCCTGGCTGCCCTGGCCTACATCCTGACGAGCCAGGTTGTGGTGAAGCAGTATAACCTGGAATATGCACTGTGGGCATTAATGCTGGGTTTGATCATCAGTAATACGATTGGGACGCCCGGCTGGATGAAGCCGGCGCTGAAAACCGAGCTATATGTTAAAACCGGGCTGGTCGTGATGGGAGCCAGTGTATTATTCAGCCGCCTGCTGGTTCTGGGTCTGCCGGGAATTTATGTTGCCTGGGTTGTGACGCCCGTAGTTCTGATCAGCACGTATGTGTTCGGCCAGAAAGTGTTGAAGATGGAATCGCGATCATTGAACATGGTGATCTCGGCGGATATGTCTGTCTGCGGGGTCTCTGCGGCCATTGCGACGGCCGCGTCGTGTAAAGCAAAAAAAGAAGAGCTGTCGTTTGCGATTGGCCTGTCACTGACTTTCACAGTGATCATGATGATGGTACTTCCCCAGGTCATCCGGTTACTGGGGCTGGACCCCATTCTGGGCGGTGCCTGGATGGGAGGCACCATTGATGCCACAGGTGCTGTTGCGGCAGCAGGAGCCATGCTGGGCCCCGAAGCAGAGCAGGTGGCCGTCACGATCAAGATGATTCAGAATATTCTGATCGGCGTGACTGCTTTTGGTGTCGCCGTGTACTGGGTCACCTGCGTCGAAAGTAAAAAAGAGAATTCCCAGATCAAGCCCGATGCGTGGGAGATCTGGTATCGTTTCCCCAAATTCGTGCTGGGCTTCATTATCGCTTCGGCCGTATTTTCGCTGCTGTATACGATGCTGCCGGGGGGCGACCTGATTGTGCCGACGATGGTGAAAGAATCTTCCAAAGTCTTCCGGGGCTGGTTCTTCTGCCTGGCGTTTGTGAGCATCGGACTGGAAACCAATTTCCGCGAGCTGGCAAAATTCCTCAAAGGGGGCAAGCCGCTGATCCTGTATGTCTGCGGACAGTCGCTGAACCTGCTGCTCACACTGCTGATGGCCTGGCTGATGTTCTCGGTCTTTTATGCCGACGTTGTGAAAGACGTGTTCAGCAAGTAGAGAACACAAAGCAGTGCCCGGTGTTTATCTCCGAAGATTGAAGCGGATGCCTTATAATAGCACCTCGCAGAGTGAAACTGCGGTCGCGTATTCCAGCGCGCATTACATTGAATGATAGCCTCTCTCGATCGATCCTACCTGGTCGCTACCGTCCTGAAGATGCGAAAGCAAAACGGGACGCAGTCCAGCAGGTAGAGCGATTCAGACGCGCTGATGTTTCAAGGACTGGGACGTGCTGGCTGGATTGGATGGATTTTCTGGCACTGGCGCGGTATTGGCGAAACAGAGGCCATTACAGTGGAGGTAAGGTGTGTTAATGTCGTATGTCTGGCGTTTTTAAGGTACTTTTTGACAGGAAAGCAGGTGCTCATGTTGAAATCATTTCGCGATTTTTTTTCAAATGTGCGTCTCACAAGGGGAATTAATAGTGAGCGTATTCACAGGCAGCCATTAATTCAGCGCACGAGAAAAGCGGGCAACGCGCGCGACGCATAAGCAGGGAGTTTCGAGATTGGCGTGACGGGGTCAAGTCGAATTTGATCAGGTACCATAAAAAACCCCGACGAATGGTGCCGGGGCGGTGAGAGATGATCAGCGGTGCTGTCTGTTTACGACTGCTGCATTAACCAGACAAGCAGTCCTTTGGCCAGGTGCTTGCGGTTTTCTGCCTGTTCGAAAACGATGCTGTGTGAACTGTCGAGGACGCCATCGGTGACTTCAAGCCCCCGCTTGGCGGGCAGACAGTGCATGAAGCGACAGTTCTTCGCGGCTGCTGACAGCAGGCTGTCGTTGATCTGGTAATCGGCGAAGATCTGTTTGCGCTTTTCGGTCTCCGCTTCCTGTCCCATGCTGGCCCAGACATCGGTGTAGATCACAGTCGCGTCAGCGACCGCTTTGTGAGGATCCGCTTCCAGTTCAAGTTGAACCTGGGGGAAGTTTTTCTTCAAGGTATTGACCAGTTTTGAGCAGAGTTCAAATCCTGGAGGAGACGAAATGACAAACGGAACATTCAGTTTTGCACAACAGTTTGCCAGCGAATAGGCGACATTATTTCCATCACCCACATACACAAGTTTCTGCTGTGAGAGATCGCCGGCTATTTCCTGTATCGTAAACAGGTCGGTCAGCGCCTGGCAGGGATGGCTTAAATCGGAAAGTGCATTGATGACAGACGCCTGTGAGTTGGCGGCGAACAGTTCAATCAGTTCATGCGAGAATGTTCGCAGCGTGATGACATCGGAATAGCGTCCGATGACCCGCGCGACATCTTCGACGGACTCGCGACCATCCAGACCGGCTTCCTTACACGAAAAGAAACTCGCGCCGCCCCCCAGTTCCCACATTGCGGATTCAAAACTGAGTCGCGTCCGCAGTGAAGGTTTCTCGAAGACCTGCGTCATGGTTCTGCCCTGCAGTAACTGGGGGCGTTCGCCACGGGCTCTTTTATCTTTGAGCTCCTGCACCAGGGCAAATATTTCGAGTATCTCTGACGAATCCAGGTCGTGTAAAGTAACTAAATGTCTCATTGGATTTCTCAATCAATGACTGGTTAAAAACAGGAATTCCTGTTCGCTTCTTGAATTAAGATTCGAACAGGAATCAGTGAAAGGTCAATAATATCCTGGAGCGGGTTGGCTGGCGTTATTCTTCCTCGGCCATTTCGCGTAAGACGGTCGCGATGATTTCACAGCCTTCTTCCACCTGTTCCGCGGTCACATTCAACGGCGGCAGCAGACGGAGTACCGTGTCGTGTGTGGAATTGATCAACAGGCCACGCTCCATGCATTTTCCCACAGCGGGACCCGAGGGAATATTCAGTTCCACGCCAATCATCATTCCCTTGACGCGGACTTCGCGAATGAGAGGCAGTTCGGTCTGCAGTTGCTCAAAGAACCGCCGAAAGAGATCGGACATCGCCTGGCAGTTTTCCAGCAGGTTCTGTTCTTCGATCATCTGACCTGTGGCGAGACCGGCTGCCATCGCGAGCGGGTTCCCGCCAAACGTGCTGGCGTGCATTCCAGGTCGGAGACTGGGTGCCACTGCTTCGGTGGCGATGAATGCCCCTGCAGCAACACCACCGGCGATCCCTTTGGCCATCGTCATGATGTCGGGCTGTACGCCCCACTGCTGGTAACCAAACCAGGTCCCGGTTCTGCCCATGCTGGTTTGCACTTCATCGAAGATCAGCAGGCAGTTGGCTTCATCAGCGATTTTCCGTAAACCGGCGAGATAACCATCGTCCGGAATATTAACGCCTCCTTCCCCCTGAATGGGTTCGACAAGAATCGCACAGGTTTCATCGTCGACCAGACTGGCGACCGCCTCCAGATCGTTAAACGGTGCATAACGAAAACCGGCGACCAGGGGGCCGAGCCCTGCGTGATACTTGGGTTGTGCAGTCGCTGTGACTGCGGCATAGGTTCGACCGTGAAACCCGTTTTCGCAGGTAATGATTTTAGGACGTTTCCCATCGAAATGCAGACGCGCCAGTTTAATGGCCCCTTCGACGGCTTCCGCGCCACTGTTACAGAAGAAGGCTTTTCCGAAACTTCGCGTGCAGAGGAATTCGGCAAAACGTCCCTGTGCTTCGGTGTACCAGGTGTTGGGAACATGAATTAATCGAGAGACCTGATCCTGAATCGCCGTGACAACCGGTTCGGGACAGTAGCCCAGAATATTACAGCCCCAGCCGGGAAACAGGTCGAGGTAACGTTTGCCTTCCGCATCCCAGACCCAGGAGCCTTCGCCGCGCACGAGGCATATCGGATAACGCCCATAATTGGGGATCACATACTTATCGAATAGGGCAATCGTGTCCTGACTGCTGGCATGTCCCGTTACTTGCACTGTAGTACCTCGTTCATTCTGGATAATCCATAAATTCACAATATCGGTTTAATGGAAAGGATTTCTGACACTATTTCCCGATCCGAAGTTCGAAAAAAGGTCAAAGTTCTCTTAAGCCATTCAGATCGCATTCGTTCTTCCCAGAGAAACAGGGACAGAAGTCGGGCAGAAAGAAGCCGGAGATTATAGCAAATCATCTGGTATTTCGCAGTAATCCAAGGCCAAGAATCCGATTACTCACCAAATTTTCATGCGGAGCCAAGCCTTTGCCTGGCAAGCGTTTTTGAAGAGTCAGCTGACAATCATCAGCCTTATTTCTGTTGAAGCAGTTCTGCAACCTCTTTCGCAAAATACGTTAAGATGCCATCGGCGCCGGCCCGTTTGAAACAGACCAGACTTTCCAGCATCGACTTTTCACGGTCGAGCCAGCCGTTTTGAGCGGCGGCAGAGATCATGGCGTATTCCCCGCTGACCTGGTAGGCGAAGGTGGGAACCTCATACTCGGCTTTCACACGTCGTACGATGTCCAGGTAAGGCATTCCCGGTTTGACCATGACCATATCAGCTCCTTCACTGATATCCAGGCCGACTTCACGCATTGCTTCATCGGTGTTGGCAGGATCCATCTGGTAAGTCCGTTTGTCTCCACTGCCAAGATTCGTTCCGGAGCCGACGGCATCCCGGAACGGTCCATAAAAGGCAGACGCGTATTTCGCTGCGTAAGCCATGATCTGTACGTGCTGATAGCCAGCTTCATCCAGCGCTTCACGAATTGCACCGATCCGACCATCCATCATGTCAGAAGGAGCGATGATATCACAGCCCGCTTCCGCCTGTACAACAGATTGCTTACAGAGGACTTCGACTGATTCATCATTCACCACATACCCATCTCTGACGAGTCCATCCTGCCCGTGGCTGGTATAAGGATCGAGTGCCACATCACAGAGAATACCCAGATTGAGATTCTGTTCCTTCAACGCGCGCACAGCACGACAGACCAGATTTTCAGGGTTGAACGCTTCTTCGCCGCCTTCTGTTTTTTTGGCCGGATCGGTGGCAGGAAAAATCGCGAGTGCCGGAATCCCCAGGTCGGCTGCTGCTTTGGCTGCTTCTAACAGATGATCTACAGTCAAACGCTGGACGCCCGGCATCGAAGGGATATCCGTTTTCCGATTCGTTCCATCCTGGATAAATACAGGCCAGATCAGGTCATTCACCGAAAGCTGATTTTCAGAAACCAGGCGTCTAGACCAGTCTGTACGGCGATTTCGCCGCATACGTATATGAGGAAACATATAAAAATCAACCCTTGCTCAGACAAATTGGAAGGACCGGCGTATAAATTATACGCGCGGAATTTCAGATTATGATCGATTTCCGGTTAATTATAAAGCTATATACGATTTTTAAATCTGCTTGAGACTTGAGATTAGACCATTGCAATAGGCAGGCAAGTTCAATACTGTATTATTTAGTAGGGTATGAGCCCTCCCACCTGAAGAACTGAGATCACAGGCTTCGAAAGCAGAGTCTGCAATCCTACATCAGTGATACCACAATTCATAAACGAACAGTGAGGATCTTCTATGCGAAGAATAAACATGGTGCTCGTCAGCTCCGTTGTGCTGTTTCTTACCGCCTCTCTTGCATCTGCAGGTGACTGGGCACATTGGCGTGGCCCGGAACACAATGGCATTTCTCGTGAAACAAACCTGGTTGCCGACTGGAATCTGGACGGCAAAAACATTTTGTGGAAATCGGATATCGGCGGTCGAGCCGCTCCCATTATTCTCGATGGCCGCGTCTATCTCAACTGTCGAACCCATCATGATGTGACCGACCCGGAAGACAAGATCAATGCCCGGGAACAGGTCGTCTGCTGGGATGCCAAGACTGGGGAACTGCTCTGGAAAGATGAGTTCAATGTTTTCCAGACCGACATCCCCTCACCTCGTGTTGGCTGGGCCAGCATGGCAGGTGACACGGAAACAGGAAATGTTTTCGTGCACTCAGTCAGTGGTCTGTTCCGCTGCTATTCTCCCGAAGGCAAAATACTCTGGGAAACCTCACTGGCAGAAGATTACGGTAAGATCTCCGGTTATGGCGGTCGAACCCAGACGCCGATCGTGGATGAAGATCGGGTCATCGTCAGCTTTATGCATCTCAACTGGGGCAAAACTGCTTCTCCCCCTCCCAAGCAGACTTTTTATGCCTTCGATAAGAAGACCGGCAAACTGCTCTGGACGGCTGCTCCCGGCGGTGCCCCCCTTGATACGAATTATTCCGTTCCAATCGTAACCGTGATTGAAGGCACCCGCATGCTGATCGCCGGTAATGCGGACGGTGGCTGTTACGCGATGAACGCCAGAACCGGAGAAACACTCTGGGGCTTCCAGATGTCCAAGCGTGGTCTGAATGCCTCGCCTGTAGCCGATGGCAAATATGTTTACATCTCCCACGGTGAAGACAACATCGATACCGTCGACTTCGGTCGTGTGCAATGTATTGACGGTTCTTTACGCGGCGACATTACCAAGACAGGCAGTGTGTGGCGTGTGGATGGAGTGAAAGCCGGCTATGCCAGCCTGCTTGTCAAAGATGGCATTCTGTACGTCGTGGCTGATACCGGCCAGATGTATGCCTACGACAGCAAAGATGGCAAAGAACTCTGGACGTACAATCTGGGTACCGTTGGAAAAGGCTCTCCCGTCTGGGCTGACGGTAAACTGTATGTCATGGAAGTGAATGGCAATATCCATATCCTCAAAACCAGCCGCGAAAAGTGCGAAGAACTTTCACACGTACAACTGCTGGCGCGTGTCGATAAAGGGATGGATGAAATTTATGCCTCGCCTGCAATTGCCGATGGCCGCATTTATTTTGTCACACGTGACAGAACGATCTGCATCGGTGATAAAAGCAGGGAGCCAGCCAGCGACCCCGTGCCGCCACTGGCCGAAGAAAAGCCGATGCAGGATAAGATTGCTTCCATTCATCTGGTTCCCTATGAAGTCACTGCAACGCCGGGTGAAAAGATCGATTACGAAATTCTGGCTTACGATGCCAACGGTCGATTTATTAAAAAAGTCGACGCGAAGCTGACTCCCGGTCCCGGAATGGAAGCGGTAAAAGTGGATGGCATGAGCCTGACCACTCCTACCGATCTGAAAGCACCCGCTGCCGGAACCGTATCCGTCAAAGTGGGTGATGCGACATCCGATGCACGGATTCGCGTCTTTCCTCCCCTGCCCTGGAAGTTTGATGTAGAAGGCCTGAAAGGCAAACAGGTTCCTCCCGCCTGGGTCAATGCATTCCTGAAACTGCAGCCGAATGAAGTGGATGGCACAACCGCATTCAAATCCAGCCCGGGTAAGGGACGTCCCAGTGCCAGCATCTGGCTGGGGCCCTCCGATATGACAGAACTGGCTCCCAATGGTTATACGGTTCAGGCTGATGTTTTCTTCAAAGAACAGAAACGCAAACTGTCCAGCCTGGGTGTGACCGTCAATCGTTACGACCTGATTCTCAAAGGGAATTCCAGTAAACTGGCAGTCCAGAGCTGGGCTCCTCACAAGCGAATGGCTCAAGAAGTCAAGTACCGAGTCGACCCGGATACCTGGTATACGATGAAGCTGAAAGTTGATATCAAAGACGGACAGGCTGTCGTCAAAGGCAAAGTCTGGCCTCGTGATAAACCGGAACCAGAAGAGTGGACCATTGAAGTCAAGGATCCACATGCCAATACCAAGGGAAGCCCCGGGCTTTATCTCTACCGTCTCGCCGATGGTTACATCGATAACATCATTGTCTCTGAGGATAAATAATGAAAAAGTTGCTATTTCGATTTGCCCTGTTGAATTCCCTGGCCTGTTTCGCAGTCATGACAACAGGCTGCGAATCCAGTGATTCAACAAAGCCCTCTCCGGAGGCAAAAACCGAACTGGGTGGATCTGCTCCGATTGAAGAAGCAGGTTCCACAACCGGCGGTGCAGGCGTGGATCTGCCTGAAGCAGAACCTGAGATGAAAACCCCGGAGCCCAAACTGGACGCCGACGGAAATCCGGTTCAGCCCCAGGTCGAGCCCAAGTCAGAAACTCCTGAACCGGCCAAACCTGAAACTCCAGAACCTGCAAAACCCAAGGAAGAGCCAAAGCCAACTCCTGAGCCCAAACCGGAATCTGAACCGGCTCCCAAAGCTGAAAGCAAACCTGCTCCTAAGGAAACCAAACCGGCCCCCAAGAGTGAGGAAAAACCCAAGGCTGAAGCCAAACCGGAAAAGACTTCCCAGGCCAAGCCTGAAGCAGCCGGCAAAAAAGTCGTGACCGGCGACTGGCCCATGTGGGGCGGTGATCCAACCCGCAATATGGTTAACAAGACCACGGGAATCCAACTGAATTTTAAACCAGATGAAGGTCCCGGTAAAAACATCAACTGGATCTCCAAACTGGGTTCACAGACCTATGGTAACCCGGTTGTCGCCGGAGGTCAGGTTTACGTTGGTAC
>NZ_CAXAVM010000203.1:0-12336 GCF_963972345.1 uncultured Gimesia sp.
CAGGTAGAGTACAATTCCCAGGTACAAATACGCCGGCAAATGCACGAGCAGCCAGGTTGCCGCCCATTTCACTACGGGGATGAAGTACCCATCTTCAGGAGTCAGTTCGGGTAGTTCTTTCCTTCCCGATGTCGCTTCATAAATGACATTAAAGCGGTAATTGCTGTACCAGCCTAAAATAATCAGGGTTGCCAGGAAGCCCAGGCGAATGCCTGCGAAGGGCAGGATCAGTTCTTTCATGCAGAGCAGAATCCAGATACAGACAAATGTAAACAGGTTGGCCGGGTCGAGCGGAAACAGAATGGTCTGTATGAGATCCTGTGTGTAATTATTTTCTTTTTTACGAGTCACCGGGCCATCTTCATCGCCCTTATACTTTTCCGCTTTGACCATCGGCTTGCGTACGGGACGTCGAATGGTTTTGGCTTTCGCCTCTTCTTCGACGGCGTCATCGAGCAGTTTCGAGAAATCATCGCCGTCACCGAATTCTGCTTCCGGCTCGGGAATTCTGATAACTTCGCCACACTCTTTACAGCGGAGTTTTTTTCCGGCAGCAGCATCCTGAACTTTGTAGTTCTTACCGCAGATTCCGCAACTGATTTTAATCGTCATCCTGGTATCTCGTCAGTCAGAGCGCAAGGGGTGGTCAGCTGTTTTTCATAACGCAATTTTGAAGCGGCTGGATCAAATCCTTCTCCAATATTTTGTCCACTGACTCTATTGGCATCCTACCTGTTCGGGTGATGACCTGCAGCATCATATTTCAGTATTCTGCAATCTTCATCAAAAATTTTCGGACTGTGATTCGAAGCCTTCTATCTTTCCCCACGCATTCTTCTCGAACTATTCACACTTTGACCATCAGATATTTAAACAAGCATGATAAATATTCGCCAAAAGAAACGTCCTCTGTTTTACCTTCCGGATCCACTTGAGCATAAGAAATGGATTTCCCCGCCACAGCTTCGCTGAATATTGATCGAAGTCATTCTTACCCACTGAATAAAACTCTCTGTTTCAACCCGACCGCTGTTTTTTCTCCAAGGAGATTGTCACGTGCTGCAACGTCAACGAAGAACTAAAGGATTTACCCTGATCGAACTGCTGGTGGTAATCGCCATCATCGCCATTTTGATCGCATTACTGCTCCCGGCAGTACAACAGGCACGGGAAGCCGCGCGCCGCAGTTCCTGTAAGAACAACATCAAACAGATCGGCATTGCGATGCACAACTACCATGATGTGCACAACACTCTGCCTCCCGGTTACCTCGATGACGATCCCACCGCCAATGTCACCAATCATAACCTGCTGGGCTGGGGCACATTCATTCTGCCTTACATCGAGCAGTCTGCACTTTACGATTCCATCGGTTCGGCAGGTGGTTTTAACAACGACTGGACCACCATTCCCGAGATCACCACTGGTACCGCCAGTGTTCCTGTTCCTTATTCCAAAATCAAACTCAGCGCCTACATCTGTCCCTCCGATCCGATGGGCGGCAACAATACCGATTTAAGCGACTACGGAAAATCCAACTACACGGGCGTCGCCGGAAACACCTATCGAAGCTCTGGTTCGACGAAGCCGACCGGATCGTTTTATGACAATTCCAATGTTGCTTTCCGAGATATCCGTGATGGTTTAAGCAACACCATGCTCATTGGCGAGCGGGGAACAGAAGGGGCCAAGAACGGCACCATCTGGATCGGTAATTACTCCGATGCCGCCTACTATACACAGAACGCGATCACGTCTCCCAGCAGTGCCTATTACGGCATCAACGGAACCGCCGGTTCCTGGAACTTCACCAGTTCGCACACCGGAGGCTGTCACTTCCTGTTTGGTGATGGAGCAGTTCGCTTTCTCAGTGAAAATATCGACCTCGCCACTTATGGCAACATGGGCTACATCGCTGACGGCAAAGTCATCAATCTACCTTAAGTTCATCGTCAGACTTTCACTTTGGCTGGAGTGCGTCGTCCAGCGTGGACGGCGCACCATCCGCTTTTTCCTACTCCCTTTTGCAAGAGACCGCAGGCACTATGAAATATTTTGCAATCCTTTTTTTGACCCTCACCCTGATTGGCTGTGAAAGCAGTTCCACCGCGGCCCCCGAAGTCAGCCCCGGCCTGTCACAGAACCAACTGGTTCCCACCCTCCAGAAAATCGCAGAGACCGGTGAATACTCGGCTGTCCTGCAGGACCTGACCGTCGGCCTGGAAAACGCCGGCTACATGGAACAGGCTGTCACCGTACAGAGTTTTAACGATCTCTCTGATCCGGAAGACGTGAAGAAACTGGCAGCAAAACTGGTGGAGACGATGAAGAAGTAAAGAAGGATTTGATGAGAAGCAGGCTGAGCTATCCAGCCTGCTTTCGTATCTATTCGGTCCAGTCTTCACGAGTTACACCCAAAACTCTCTCCGCCTCATCTTGTGCTGCATCCAGTGATTCATGCCAGGTGTCAGCAACAAAGAATCCCTCAGGGCTGACGATCAAAAAGTATCGACTTTCATCATCCCCCTCAATTATCAACTGGATATTGCATTTCTGAAATGTCTCACCAGCCCGCGCCTGATTAGAAAATCGCCAGGCATCGGAAGTCCCGTAAACACGTGCGTGTGTTGTGGCAAATAGCGATTTCATTGAAATCCTGTTCGTTAAAAATACTCACAATCGTTCGTGGTATAAAAACCATCGGGACGTTCGTAGAGCATGTTCAGAAATTCTTTGAAAGAATCTGCGACCTTGATTGTATATTTGGGCTCTGCCCAGGACATTTCAAAACTCCAGGTGACAACGGCAGGTTCTCCTTCATTTCCATAATTGAGACAAAGCAAATCCATTTCACCCATTTCCCGCGCATTAAAACCACCTGCTGTGTCGATCGCCGCTATGGGTACCAACGTACTTTTAGATTCCCCTAATCTGCCACAATAGGAGTCTGCATCCAGGAATAATCGAATACTGTATTCATATCTCGCATCAGAGCCGCCCCGCCAGCTAGGTTGTGCGGGAGGAAGTAGATCTTCTTCTCTGAGAATATTACAAAAGCGACAGATCATTCGTTGTGTACCGTCAGGCTCATTGAAACACTGTTTTCCAGGAATGCCACCATGAAAGTTAAGTAATTGATCAATGAACTCCTCGGGAAACTGGATCGGTTTTTCGAAATAGAATGTCAACCATTCTCCCAGTGAAGCTACTGCTTCCTTAGAAGTCGGTGGGACCAGGCTGTTCATATCGTAGTTCAAATCCGTTTTGCCTTGCATGACTGGACTCCTGAATTCGTCTTAAACGGGGCTCGTCTGTTTTTACGATACTTCTAATCTACCTTGACGCAAAACGAATTTCATATCATTTCGAATCATTTCTCTTTATGATTGATGGAAAAAATCAGCTCTCAGCCAGCAACGCTTACCATAATAGCTTCACTCCACAGGAGCCCACCAGATGCCTCCCGCCGAATTCAAACAAAAACTGTTAGCAGGCCTGGGTGGTGACTGGCCTGAGCCTCCGGCATTGAATGCCAAGCTCCGCGAAACGATCCAGAAGGACGGTTACCGGATTGAATCGCTGACCTACGAAGCCGAGCCCGGAGATGCGATTCCCGCCCTGTTGCTGATTCCCGATATGGTCTCTCCCGCGCATCCCGCTCCTGCCGTGGCGGTCTGGCATCAGCATGCCGGGCAGTACCATCTGGGGAAAAGCGAACCGGCGGGCCTGGCTGGTAACCAGATGCATCATACCGGAGCCGCACTCGCGAAAGAGGGCTTTGTCGTACTCTGTCCTGATGCCCTCTGTTTTGAAGAGCGACAGGATCCGACGGGCAAACTCAAAACAGGAAATTTTGAACGCTTCGAATTCCTGCGGTATGTGGTTGCCGGGAAATGTATGGCCTGGAAAAATATTCTGGACATGAAACGGGCCATCGATTTTCTGCAGAGCCGTCCGGAAGTGATCGACGAAAAAATCGGCTGCTACGGCCACTCCATGGGTTCCACACATACCTGGCTCGTCGGTCCCTGGGAACCACGCATTAAATGCCTGGTGGGCAACTGTTGCCTGCCGACGTACAAAGGCATTCATCGCGAACACATGCTGCACTGTTTTCCGAATTTCATCCCCGGAATATACGAATACGGGGACACTCCCGACATCGCCGCCCTGATCGCACCCCGGCCGCTGCATCTGAATTTCGGCGAACTCGACGGAGGCAGTCCCATCGACGAAGTTCGACGCGGTGTCAAAATAATTGCAAACAACTATGCTGCCATGAATGCAGAAACGAACTTTACTTATTATATTGAAGAAGGATCCGGGCACGTGCTCTCTCCCGCCATGTGGGAGAAAACACTGGCTCAGTTTCAGCGTCACCTCAAGACTTAACAATATCATAGCGTGGAAATATTCATGGATGCATTGAACTATACCAGAGAACTCGTGGCTTTCGAATCCACCAGCTGTTTTTCGAACCTGGCAGTCAGCGATTACGTGGAAGCCGTCCTGAAAAATCTGGGGTTTGCCATTGAGCGGCTGGAATACAACGACGCGAAGGGAATTCGCAAAGCCAACATCATTGGTCGCCGCGGATCAGGGCAGGGAGGCATGGCCTATTTTGCTCATACCGATGTTGTTCCCGCTGATCCCTGGTTCACGGATGAGTTCAGTCCCTTCACTCCCACACAGATCGATGACAAGCTCTACGGTCGTGGCAGTTGTGACATGAAAGGTTCCATCGCCTGTATGCTGGCTGCCGCGAAACAGTATGTTGAGCGCGATCTGAAACATCCGCTCTACATCACCTGTACCGCCGATGAAGAAGTGGGCTACCACGGTGCCCGCAATGTTGCGGAAAAGTCGACCATGTACCAGGAAATGGTGGCGGGGGAAACACATGGGATTATTGGTGAGCCTACGCGTCTGGAAGTGGTTTATGCTCACAAAGGGACTTATGGGTTTCAGGCAATCTCACACGGTCGCGCTGCCCACTCCAGCCTGAGTACCGGCGTGAATGCGAACCTGGCGATGATTCCGTTTCTCGTCGAGATGAAAAAACTGTACGAGGAATGCATGACCGATCCCCTCTGGCAGAATGAGGAATTCGATCCTCCCACCAACGGCTGGAATATCGGCATCAACGACAAGACGGCTGCTGTGAATATCACGCCACCTCAAAGTATCTGTACGGTTTATTTCCGTCCCATGCCTGGACAGGAACCCGACGAACTGGTCGAGCGGGCCCGCAGTGCCGCGGAAAAATGTGGACTCGAATTTCAGTTCAAATGCGGCGGTACTCCCGTTTATACAGACCCGAATTCTCCTTTCGTCAACGAAGTCCTGCAGATCGCCGGAAAAGACAAAGCAAAAACGGTTTCCTATGGCACAGATGGCAGCCTGTTTCCGGAGATGAAAAACATGGTCGTTTTCGGGCCAGGGGACATCGGCCAGGCACATACGCACGACGAATTCATCGAGCTGGAACAACTGGAACTGGGCACACAAAAGTTTGCCAGTCTCATTGAGCACTGGTGCTGCTGATCGCCAATGGAAGATGTCACTCAGGAACAGCAGCGTTGTTGAACTGCTCCGGGTCAAACGGATCAGCGGGCTTCTCTTTGACCAGCTCGTTGATTTCCTGATCGGAGAGTTTTTTCGGTTCGAAGCCGGAGATCAGGGAGATGTCTCCTTTCAACCGGGCCGGCTCCACTTCCGCTTCCATGTCGGCCTGCTGGACTTCGTTCGTCGTCATAATCCCATCCGCCTGTTTCAGCAGATTTTCCCGGGCCTGTCCGGTACGTCGGTTTGCCCGCTTGGTGAGGCGCTCTACACGTAACTGGTCCTGTTTGAGACGATCAGCTACGACAGCGGCCACCCATTCCTGAATGACCTGCTGCTGCTTTCGGCCTGCGTAACCAGTGTAAACCACGATTCCCTGCTGTGGATGATCCTGCTCTGATTTGGTCAACAACTGGCTTCGCAACGGGTCTTCGAGATCAATCCACTTCAATACTTCTGCCAGGTTTTTCTCAGCATAAATCCGATGATTTCCATACCTGCGGGTTACCTGGGTGAGACGAAATTCTGATTTCGCAGCATTGCCATGACAATTGGCATTTCCGCATTTATTCAACATGATCGGCTGAATCTTTCGCACAAATAAAGCCGACTGCTCACGCGAGATTCCGGTCAGCGATGTTGCCTCGTCTGAACTTTCCAGTTGTTTCCTGATGAGTGTTTCCTGGATCTTCTCCTGGACCGTCGGCTGATTTTCCGCCGAGACGCCCATCAGTCGCCGCAGCATCAACTGCGGTTCCGATCGTTTCGGTTCCAGACGGATCGCATCCCGCAATTCACTTTTTGCTTCTTCGTACAGTTCATTCGTTATACACCAGCGCGCCAGATCCAGATGTGAATTGGCCGTCGGGTACTTCATGGAGGCCCGCTGTTTCAGATAGATTTCATGCAGATCTTTCGCTTCAAACAGTACGCTCTCAAACGGAACAACCATGCTGCCCGTCGGATTTTTCACAAGATAGCCACCCGCACTTTCGCTGATTTCACCAGAAACCATTCGGCCGCTTTTCATCAGTAACAGTGAAGTCTCGGATTGGGCAACTGAAGGCAGAGGTTCCTGCGTGAAGGCCAAATCTACACAGGACAGACCCAGCCAGAACAGGCAGGCGCACGTGAATACTGACGAGATCGATTGAGAGCGGGAATTATTCATAATGAATCGTTTCACGAATGTGAGACTGAAAGAAATGAAATCCAGCTGCCGGGCTGCATGGTGCCTAAACAGTTGATATCATGTAACTTGGAATAATAATTACTGTGAGGAAAGCTGTCTGAAGAGGAGAGAGGATTCTGACTGTCCTCTCTTATTGTATTTTGCCGATCTGGTCAACCCGGGATTGACCGTGACCTGTGCGTGGAACGTTCCACGGCAGAAATCTTAATGACCGCCTGTGCTCTCCTGGTTGATTTCAACGAAAATCCGGTCAGAATGGAGACTCAGATAAAAGTACCGTCTGCTGAGGTCTGCTCAGCATCTCAAGAAGGACAGAACATAAGATGAGTGAGGATTCTCAGTACCTTGAACAGCTGACTGGAAAGACCGTTGTCGTCGATCTATCCAGCCTGTACGTGATTGCGGGAACTTTGATCGGCCAGGATCAGCACTATCTGTTTCTGGAAAATGCCGATGTGCATGATCTGCGCGATACCACCACGACACGAGAAACGTACGTCCATAAAATTGGTCTGCACGGAATAGCCGCAAATCGAGAACGGGCTCTCGTCTCCCGCAGGGAAGTCGTTTCACTTTCAGCGCTGGAAGATATCGTTCACTGAGCTGTATCACAAAATATTAAAAGCCCCGCGGAACCAAAGTCCCACGGGGCTTTTTTTATCTAATCGAGGTCCCCGGTTTAGAGCGACCAGCCATCACGGTAATCACGGCTCAGGAATTGATTGGCTTCCGGAGCGTTGGTGAATTCCATTTTCTTTGCATCCCATTCCAGCTTCTTACCGGCACGAATGGCGGCATTCCCCAGCAGCGTCGTCTCTGTCAGACGGCTGGCGTAGTTGAAGTTGGACATCGCGGGATCGCCTCCCTTGCAGGCCACGACAAATTCTTCAAAGTGACCAGGAGAACGAGGCAGGCTCTGTTCTGGCTTTTTAAAGTCTTTGAACTTGTCTTTCGGCAGCAGAATGTATTCTGCACCGTAGTCATCGGGCGTATAAAAGTTGCCTTCATCTCCCACCAGAACCACACCGCTGGATTTCATTTTCTCACCCATCAGCAGTTCTTCCGGCGGTAAATTACCACCATCGTACCAGGTCAGCTTCAGCGGGCAGAGTTTGTTACCTTTGCCGCGCTCACCAAACTGATAGGTGATCTTCGTGGATTTGGGATAGGTTTCGTTTTCGATCATTCCTTCCTGTTCTGCGACAATCGACTGGGGATCGTACAGATCCAATGCCATCACATGCATGTTCATGGTGTGACAGGCCATATCGCCTAGAGCCCCGGTTCCGAAATCCAGCCAGCCACGCCATTCAAACGGATGGTACAGTGTGCTGAATTCGCGGTAGGGTGCAGGGCCCAGGAACAGATCCCAGTGAATGTGCTTGGGAGCTGGTTCGCCTTCTGGTGGACGCTCAACGCTTTTACCCCAGACAGGACGGTTGGTCCAGACATGCGCTTCACGCACATTACCCAGGACGCCGGACCGAATCACTTCGACGGCTTCGCGGAACCCGTCCTTGGCAGTTCCCTGGTTCCCCATCTGAGTGGCCACACCATGCTCGTTCGCAACCTCCCGCATGACACGGGCTTCGTGAACTGACCACGTTAACGGTTTCTGGGTAAAACAGTGCTTGCCTTTTTTCATCGCCATTACACTGGCTGGAGCATGAGAATGATCGGGAGTACTGACGGTAACCGCATCAATCTGGCCTTCCATTTCGGTCAGCATTTCCCGGTAATCATTAAATTTTTTCGCTTTGGGATAGCGGACTGCTGCTTTGGCCAGGTGTTTGTCATCTATATCGCAGATGGCGATCAGGTTCCCGTTTTCGTAAGCAGATTTTGAATCGCCGGAACCTTTGCCGCCGACACCAATGGCTGCGAAATTCAGTTTTTCCAGTGGTGATTTTTCAACTGCCAGCAGATTCTGTCCGCCCACCCAGAACGCGGCGCCTAACGCCGAAGACTGTTTAATGAACTCGCGGCGAGTAGTACGTTGACTCATGAAGTGCTCCTGTTTGAAAGTCTGATGTTATCGTCATACGTCATTTTACTTTAGTCGGTTAAAACGTTTCTGAACTTTCAGGATTCTCATATCAGAAAAGTTCTATTTATTGTAGTTATCGCCCAGACGAAAGAAAACAGAATTACATCCAAAACCGGCAGGATCTTCAAACAGCAGATTCCCGGATGAGACTTGAGAGCTGCTGATTATTTTGAAATATTTTCCAGCGAGCCTTTTCTCGGAACCGAAAAAATGTCAAAGTAAACTGAAGATTCAGCGTTCCCCCCAGATCACCCCCACAAGATGAAACAGACGGAATCAATGAACACCCACGAATCCGCCGGAGAGACCCCGGTATTTGACGTCCTGATCTCTGGCGGTACTGTCATTGATGGTACCGGCGCTCCTCGCTACCAGGCAAACGTGGGCATTAAAGGGGATACCATCGTCGCGATCGGCGATCTGCCTGAAAATTCGGGGGCAACCGTCATTGACGCCACGAATAAAGTCGTCGCGCCCGGTTTTGTCGATGTACATAATCACTCCGACAGCTGGCTGCTCAATACTCCCAACTTCCTCTCCAAAACCTCACAAGGCTTCACTACCGAAGTCATCATGGCGGATGGGATTTCGTATGCGCCAGTGGATCGCTGCACTGCTGCAGACTGGGTCTATTACCTGCAGTCCCTGGACGGACTTTATCCTCACGAATATACCGGCTGGGAATCATTGGAGGACTATATGAACCTGATCGATGGCAAAAACGTGCAGAATGTGATGACACACATTCCCTATGCGAATCTGCGGTCGATGGCCTGCGGGTTTGGTCGCCAGCGGGTGGATGACTTTCAGATGAAACAGATCTGCGCCGAGGTCCGCAAAGGAATGGAAGCAGGCGCGGTCGGCCTGTCAACGGGCCTTGATTATGTCGCGCAATGTTTCTCCACCACCGATGAACTGGTCGAAGCCTGTCAGGCGATGGCTGAATACGATGGGCTGTATGTTTCACATATCCGCTACAAAAAAACGCTGATGCCGGCCATTGAAGAACTCGTGGAGATTGGCAAAAGGGCAGGGGTCAAGGTGCATATTTCTCACATGAAAGGTCAGTATGCCGGACAGGCGGAAGAAGCCCTTGAATACATCGATAAGGTTGCCCGCCACGAAGTTGATATTTCGTTCGACGTGTATCCCTATCAACCCGGCTCGACCATGCTGCATTTCCTGCTGCCTTATGAAGTCTTCGAGGACGGCCCGAAAAAAGCAATCGAAAAACTGAAGCTGCCTGAAATGCGGCTGCGGTTCAAATATGGACTCGAAAATTACCTGCTGGATATCTCGGCGATTCAGATTGCCTGGGTTCTGACGGAAAAGAACAAACAGCATCAGGGGAAATCATTGAGTCGGTATGTGGAAGAATCAGGGCTCCCCAAAGAAGAAGCATTGATCAACCTGCTGATTGAAGAAGAGATGGCCGTGCTGCTGGTCTTTAATATGGGTGATGATCGTCTTGTTGATCCGGTTTTAAAACACGATCTGTACATGATGGGAACCGACGGCATTTTTATGGAAGGGGGCATGATCCACCCCCGGCAGTTCGGTTCCGCGCCGCGCCTGATCGGCCCCTGTGTGCGGGACCACAAGCTTTTTTCACTGGAAGATGCTGTCTACAAGTTATCGGGTTCTGCAGCGAAACGGTTTGGGATGAAGAACCGGGGCTTTATCAAAGAACAACATTTCGCGGATCTCGTGATTTTTGATCCGGAAACCGTGCAGGACCATGCCACCTACGACAATCCGCAGCAGCTCCCCAGTGGCATTGATTATGTCTTTACCAACGGTATTCCCATCGTACATGATAACCAGCCACTGGAGATAAGCTCAGAAAGATTACCGGGTCGATATCTCCGCTATCAGCCCAAGTAGGGCTTTAAGCGTGCCGCTGTCTGTGGATCCCGATATTGATCTTTACCAATACCATATACGGCACCCACTTCTACAGCCTGCTCCTGGTACTCGGGGTAATTGGAAACCAGCATCAGCGGACTGGGTTTGATTTCCGAGGTCGCTCTGATCTTCTGGATGAGTTCAATGCCATCACTGTAGTCTGCATCCAGTTTGCGATTAATCAGCACCAGGTCATATTCCGATGCTTTTAATTTCTCCAGGGTATCGGTCTCCACGTCCGACTGATCAATCTCCACATCGAAGTGGCTGGTCAGAAAGCGCATTAATGAACTGGTATCAGGCACGCATTGTCCGACACTTAAAACTCGTTTCACCATCGTTGTTATTCCTCACTCGTAGATAAATTTTTCTCAATGCATTTCATTAAATGCTGTCTTCAAATTGAAACGATCAGCCACACAGGCGGGAAAGTTCCTGAATTGCCTCCAGGGCATCTTCGACATCCGGAACGGCAACCCCAGGTTCGCGACCGTTATGATCACACTCTTCCAGTAACAGCAGATCTTCATAACTTTCGTTCGCCATCAACCGCCGCCGAGCGCGTGCCCCCAGCGTTCCTGCCCGGATTGCATGCGCATCCATATGATGCTGAATCAACCAGGCAGTCCGTTCGGTAATCAATCCTTCCAGCGCCTGCAATCCGGCTTCGACATGATCATGCGGATCAATGGCTTTTCCCACATCATGCAGTAACGCCGCCAGTTGAAACTCTTCATCATAAGGCAGTTCATCACACGCCAGATCATAAACCTGCAGACTGTGATACAGTGCATCTCCTTCCGGATGATATTTTTTAGACTGCTTGACTCCCGCTAAAGGCAGCAGAAGCAGTCGATACATCTGAAATCGGTCGATACTCTCTTCGACTTCTGCGAGCCGCTGATCCAGGTCGATTCCCGGATATTCGTTTTCCAGCAACTGTTCAAACTCAGGCAGTGTTGCCCGCTCAATTCGTTTGCCGGTGATCGAACATTTGAATCCATAGCTCGACCGCTCGGTGGGATATAACGTGAGTTCAACGGGAAATTCATCCTGAATATGAATGTGCGTAAAAATTCTTTCCTCACCATGTTTTTTCACGGTTTTGTGTTCGACACGATAGGAAATCCCTTCTTCGTCCAGCTGTGCCGTCACTGCTTCGCAACTGTGTGAAAAGACATGAATATCGATGTCCGAGCCCTGGCGAATATGCCCGGTCAGGGTACTGCCGATCAGTTTGGGATGGAACGGCTTGAACAGTCGCAGAAAGCGCAACGCCTGCAGTCGCATCCCCAGCAGATTTTCGGTACGGGACTCGCCTTCAAACGTGCAGGCGAATCGCTGGATTTCATCACGAATTTCGCGATTACTGGGGAGCTCAGAGGTTTTCACCCAGCCCTGGCAGACTTTGCGGGCCGCTTTCATCTTCGCCCGATAATACTCAGTCTCTTGTCGCGAATACATCAGTCGTGCCGCTTCAAATATAATCTGGCGGCGCAGTTTACTCGAATTCATTCATAAATCGGTGAACGTTCTCACCGTCGAATCGTTGACAGAGTGAATTGACATTGATGAACAGCCATCAATGTCAGTCAGCAGAGAATTCTAACGTTTCATGAGAGAAAAGTAA
>NZ_CAXAVM010000204.1:0-12292 GCF_963972345.1 uncultured Gimesia sp.
GGGTCTCCGCATTCAATGTGCCCGTTGTCACCACCATCCTTTCGAAAAATGGAGCCAGGATGATTACTACGGACTGGCCGCATTTTTCAGTCGGGTTGGAACCAAAGATCCCACTGTGGGGTCGATTGGAACCGGCGGTTTCCGTGATCAGCGTATTTTCCATAAAGAGGGTATGGCTGCAGCGAAAAATATCCGTTCTGGTGAAAACCTGAAGCCAACGGCCCTCGGCATGCAGCCGCTGGAATTAAGCCCCGAGCGAGATCCTCGCGTGGCGCTGGTTCAGTGGTTATCACGAACCGATAATCCTTTCTTTGCTAAAGCACTGGTAAACCGCTACTGGAAACACTTCTTTGGTCGCGGCATTGTCGAACCGGAAGATGATATGCGTGCCACCAATCCTCCTGCCAACCCTGAGTTGCTGGAAGGGCTCTCCCGGCATTTTGTGGAAAGTGGATTTGATTTGAAGGAACTGGTCCGGGCGATCTGCCGTTCCAATGCTTATCAGCTCAGTTCATTGCCCAATGAGTATAACCTGAAAGACAAACAGAACTTCTCACGGTATTATCCTAAACGATTGACTGCAGAGGTGCTGTATGATGTCTTCCATCAGGTCACCAATTCTTCACAGCGTTTTTCGGGTCTGCCTGCTGATACGAAAGCCGTCCAGATTACCGATGCCACTTCCGCTCCATACTTCCTGAAGGTATTCGGGCAACCCCAGGCGGATACGGCTTGTGAGTGCGAACGTTCCCAGAGTGCCAACCTCGCACAAAGCCTGCATCTGCTGAACAGCAAAGAAGTTCAGGATAAGATCACAGGTGCTTCAAGTCGGGCTGCCTTGCTGGCAAGTGATACGAAACGTTCCAACGAAGAAAAGATTCAGGAACTGTATCGCTGGGTTTATTCCCGTGCTCCACAGGATCAGGAAATGAAATTCGCCCTGTCCTACATTGAACGACATAAAGAAAAGCCACAGATTGCCTATGAAGATATCATCTGGGCTCTGATTAATACCAAGGAATTTCTGTTCAACCATTAAAGTGTGTTGGCGGCAAACATCTCATGCCATCAGTATACCAGCGTGGTGTGCTGATGGCATTTGTTCACAGCAAACGTCAATTTCCAGTGAGCATGAATTTCGATAAAAGTCTCTGATTTTCAGGCGGGCAACCGTTTTATGTTTAGACAATGGTGGTCCGCTTTTTTACAATAAACTTAATATAATCGGCATTGATTTCGTTTTGACTGATGTAAAGCGTTTTGAATGCGGATTCCCTCCTGAATTCCTCCCAGAATAATCCATCCAGAAAATTGGTAGCAGTATTATGATGCATACGCGATTTTTTGACCGCCGTCGTTTCTTCACGAAGGTTGTTTGTTTTCTTGCTGCAGGATTGGGACTGGTTTTAACAAACCGAATTCAGTCGCTCCAGGCTCAGTTGCCTCAGACAGTTATCTATTCCGTTAATCCATCGGGAGGACAGAAAGGTCAGACTGTCGAAGTCCGTGTGACGAACGGGAAAGATCTGGATGAGCTGAACGCCCTGTGGTTCAGTCATCCGGATATCAAAGCAACTCCCAAGATGCAGGATAGTAACGGAAAACAGATTCCCGTTGCCAACACCTTCCAGGTGACAATTGGAAATGATGTTCCTCCCGGCGTGTATGATGTCCGCGCGAATGGTTTGTATGGCTTGAGCAATCCCCGATCATTTGTCGTGGGAGATCTTCCAGAGAAGACTGAAGCCGAGCCAAATAATAAAGAGGACCAGGCAACACCGATGGATGTGAATTCGGTGATGAATGCCTTACTCAACGGTGCGACTGATGTCGACTATTATTCCTTCACCGGTAAAAAAGGGGACAAGGTCTCCATTGACTGTCGCGCAGCCCGCATTGATTCACCTGCGGTCGCTATCGTCGAACTCTACGGACCCGACCAGCGGCGCCTGGTCAGTGAGCGTGATACGTTTCGTAACGACCCGTACATCAATCTGACACTTCCCCTCGACGGGACTTATAAGATTAAAGTGTATGATCTGACTTATGCGGGTGGCGTGGATAACGTCTATCGATTGAGCGTTCATCAAAAACCGCATATTGAGTTCATTATGCCCCCCTCGGGAACGCCGGGAACAACCGGCAGCTATACCCTGTATGGCTACAACCTGCCGGGGGGAAAAACTTCAGACTGGAGTATCGGCGACGAACCACTGCAGGAAGTCAATGTATTTATCACTCTGCCATCAAAGCCTACTACTTTGAAAATGGGCGAGCAGGGTTTTCCGCACGAGGTCAGTGCCGACGGTTATTCGTATGTCTGGGCAACACCCGCCGGAAGCTCCAATCCGATGACGATCTACTATGCCGAAGGCAATATTGTTCGTGATGAACAGACCAAAGAAGAAACACTGACTCTGCCTGGTGAACTGGTAGGCCAGTTTGAAGTAAAAAATGATGTTGATACCTTTCGTTTTGCTGGTAAAGCGAATGAAAAATATTCGATTGAAGTATTCGGTCAGCGTAACGGGATCGTCATGGACCCTGTGATCGTGGTCGAGCAGGTAATTAAAGACAAAGATGGCAAAGAGACATTCAAACAACTGGCCAATGTCGGTGCCACAACTGTTTTTGCCGACCTGAGTGGAAAGTTATTTGACACGCGGACAGACGATCCTTATTACCAGTTTACTGCACCCGCGGAGGGTGAATATCGGGTTACGTTGCGTGACCTGCAGTTCGAAACGCGGGGGAATCCGCGGATGGTATATCGGGCCGTGATACGTCAGTCCAAGCCTGATTTTCGTCTGGTGGCGTTGCCTCTGTATCCCCAGGCCGTCAACACGGGTGGTTCACCGGCGGCAATCACTTTGAGAAAAGGGGACAGCTTCAAAATTGCTGTCATGGCGTTGAGGAAGGATGGCTTTAATGAGACAATCGATCTGTCTGTGAAAGGTTTGCCACCAGGGGTTACCTGCAAAGCAGCCAGCATTGGCAGTGGTGACAGTAATGCAGAAATGATTCTGACTGCTGATGAATCAGCTCAAAAGTGGTCGGGTGAAATCGAAATCACAGGCGCTGCGAATTCAGGCGCTGCGAAACTCGAACGTGTCGCCCGGGCAGCCACAGTTCTGCGACCAGCGGCAAACAATATTCGTGCCGATTCCCGGATCGCCCGCTCGCTGGCATTATCGGTAATTGATGAAGTCGCTCCTTACCAGGTTGTTGCGGACGTCGCGGAGGTGAATGTGAATCAGGGACGCCAGATTCTGGTTCCCGTCAAAGTGGTAAAACGCACCGGGTTTGACAATGCGGTAGCACTCGCCTGGAACGGCATTCCCAAAAACAGCAATATCACGGCAGAGAATAAAACGATTGCCAAAGGTAAGGCAGATGAATTATTCCAGTTGTTTGTCAATAACAATGCCAAGCCGGGAGTTTATACAACGTATCTGCAGTCCACCGTCGATGTCTCTTATCGTCGTAATCCTGCCCAGGTCGATGAAGCGAAAAAAGAGCAGGCAGAAGTCACGAAAAAACTGACCGATGCTCAGGCGGCTTTGGCTGCAGTGACCAAACAACGCGATGACCTTGCAAAAGCCACTGATAAAACGGCTGAACAGAAAAAAGCCGAACAGGCCAAAGCGGAAGAACAAGTGAAGGCAGCCGATGCCGCTGTCAAAGCTGCTGAAGCGGCGAAGAAAGCGGTGGATGCTAAAGTGGCAGCCGCTGAAAAAGCTGCTGCTGCGAAAACGGTAAAGGTCTACGCTCCTTCCACGCCGCTGGTGATTCGCGTCAAGCCGGCACCGGTGACTCTGACATTAGCTGTGCCCGGAGGTGGTGCACTGAAAAAAGGAGCCGCGATTGATGTCAAAGCGACGATCAAGCGCATCAATGATTTCAAAGGGCCGGTTGAGTTAACGTTGCCTTTACCACCGGGTGTCACGGGAGTGACAGCCGATCCGGTTCAGATTCCGGCTGATAAGACAGAAGTCACGATTCCCATCAAAGCCACTGCGGAAGCGACTGAAGGTGATCTGGCGAACATGGTGGTCCGGGCGAAAGCAGATTTTCAGGGAGAGGCACTGGTCGATGCACCGATCAAACTCAAGGTTACCAAGTAAGACAGAATAAACAGTATTTTTATTTTCAGAAAACATTAGCGATTGGTTGTTGATCCAATCGTTTCATCAGCGATATCAGAGGGGCATGTTATGTGGAACCGGTTTGCCAGTTTAAGTGTTATCATCACTGCAGTTTTATTCTGCAGTCAAATCACGGTGGCGGAAGAAAAACCAATTCAGCCTGTGAAGGTGGATCTGGGGCGTCCTGTCAGTTTTGAGAAGGATGTCTTTCCGATTCTGGATGCCAATTGTATCGCCTGCCATAACGTAGCGAAAAAAGAAGGTTCGCTGGTTCTGGAAAATGTAGAGGACCTCATCAAGGGGGGAGACAGTGGTGCGTCAGTAGTGCCCGGTAAACCGGATGAAAGCTATTTCTATAATGTAGCTTCCCGCACCGAAGAGAGCTTTATGCCACCTCTGCCGAACAAAGTGGGTGCGAAAGCCCTGACACCTCAGCAGGTCTGGATTGTACGTCAGTGGATTCTGGAAGGTGCAAAGTCAAGCGGCAAATCTGCAAATGCGGGAGTTGCCTGGCAGTCATTGCCTCCCGATTTAAATTCCATTTACAGTGCAGCGCTGTCCCCCTGGGCACGTTATGCTGCCGCGGGACGTGCAAATCGAATCGCCGTTTATGATCTGGCAGCAGGAGCAGAAGTTGCCACGCTCAATGATCCCGCGCTGCTGAAACTGCAGAAAGATGGCAAGCCGTTTTATCCGCTGGGAGCCGCCCATCGCGACTTTGTCCATTCACTGGCTTTCAATTCGGATGGCAGTCTGCTGGCATCGGGTGGATATCGTGTGGTGAAACTCTGGAAGAAGTCGATTGGAAATGTCGTAAAAAAAATGGACCTGCCGGCTGCTGTGACTGGCCTGGCTTTGAATGCCGACCGGAGTGTTCTGGCTGTCGCCACCGCTGATAATTCTGCTTCGCTGTGGAAGTTACCTGAAGGCACAAAACTGGTCGACTTGAAAGGGCATGCGGGAGAAATTAAAGGCCTGGCCTTCACCCCGGATCGTACTAAAGTCGTGACATCATCTGCTGATCAAAGCCTGCGAGTCTGGAACGCCGCTGATGGAAAGCAGATTTCCACAATGAAGACCCCTGCTGTCATCAATGCGTTAACCGTCAGTAACGATGGAACTCAGGTGATCGCGGGAGCGGCAAATCAGATGATCTATGCCTGGCCGTTGACTTTACCTGCTCCTAAAGAAGGGGAAACAGCACCGGAAATTCCAGCAGCCTTGTACGAACTCAAAGGACATGCCAAGCCCGTTACTTCCGTGAAACTGATTGCGCCTGCTGGCACACAACTGGTCTCCGGCAGTGAAGATGGTACCATTCGAATCTGGGACCTGGCCGGGAAAAAGGAAATTCGTTCCATCAACCATGGCGCGCCTGTAACCGATGTGGATGTGACCGCTGATGGCAAAACACTGGTCTCTGTCTCGATCAATGGAACAGGAAAGATCTGGCAGGTCGCCGATGGGAAAATGCTGAAAGAGTTTCGTGGCGACTTAAGCAAAGAGCGTCAGATGATTCTGGCGACTGAAACTCAGACAGTCACCAAACAGCAGGTCGCCCTGGCTGATGCAGCTGTAAAAGCGGCAGACAAAAATGTCAAAGACCGTGAAGAAGAATTGAAGAAACGCAATGAAGAATTAGCAGCCGCACAAAAGGCTGTGCCAGAAGAAAAGAAGAAAGCGGACGAATCAGCGAAAAAACTGGAAGCTGCGAAGGCAGAACTGGCGAAACTTCTGGCAGATCATAAGAAAAAAATCGACGATGCTGTCAATGCAGCCAATGCCCAGAAGGCCGCTGCAGACAAAGCTGTTGCTGATGCGGAAGCGAAGTTGAAACAGACGAATGACGCCAATCAGGCTGAAATTGCCGCTGTAGAAAAAGAAGTGGCAGCCGCGAAAAAAGCTCTGGATGACGCGAATGCGATCAAACCAGATGCAGCCGACAAAGATGGCGAAGCCAAGAAAAAAGAAGCGGTGACCAAAGCCCAGACTGAATTTGATGCGGCTCAGAAAAAACTGACTGCAGCCCAACAGAAAAAGGCAACCGATGAAAAAGCAGCAACGCAGGCCATCGCGACTGCAAAGCTGGAAATTCCCAAAGCTGATGCTGCTATTGCTGCAGCCAAGAAACTGGCTGAGACCAAGGCCGATACCAAGGCTGCCGATAAGAAAGTGGCTGATGCAGAAGCTGAGTCCAAGAAACTGACCGATGCGGTTGCTGCTGCCGAGAAAAAAGTGACCTCGTCTGAACGGTCTGTGAAAGTCGCTGAAGGCACGCTGACCAAAATCAAAGGTCAACTGGCAGAACGGACGAAAGAAAAAGCCGAGATTGATAAAACGGCGACTGCCGTCGATGCAGCTCTGGAAGAAGCCAAAAAACAGGCGGCGGTTCTGTCTCCGATTAAGTCGGTTGCTTTTTCCGAAGATGGCAAACAGATTGTCACCGGTGATGACAGCCAGATGGTTCGCATCTGGGATGCCACTACCGGACAGGAACTGGATACGCTGAGTGGGCATACGGCTCCTGTCTCTGCTGTTGCCTATACTTCCAAGACAACGGTTGTCTCAGGTAGTGCTGACAAAACCGTTCTGGTACAGAACACTCAACCGGTCTGGACCCTGGTTGCACAACTGGGAGCCGATGAAAAGGATCCTTCGAAAGTCGGCGGATCACCCATTTCCAACCGGGCGCTCTGTCTGGATTTCAGTCCCGATGGCAAACTGCTTGCCGTGGGTGGTGGTGATCCTTCCCGGAGTGGTGAAATCACACTCTGGGATGTCGCAACCGGAAAGCTCGTGAAGAAGCTGGGAGATGCCCATAGTGATACCGTGCTGGGAATCCGTTTTTCCCGTTCAGGAAAATCACTGCTGACCGGAGCTGCTGACAAATTCGTCAAAATATTTGATGTGGCGACCGGTGAGTTTGTGAAATCATTTGAAGGGCATACGCATCATGTTCTGGATGTGGCCTGGAAAGCGGATGAATCGACTATTGTCAGTTCGGGAGCCGATAACGTGATTAAAGTCTGGAATATTGAAACCGGCGAACAGAAGCGAACGATTGCCGGTTATTCCAAGCAGGTTACATCGATCGCCTTTTTGGGACTGGGAGATAACATTGTCAGTGGTGGCGGCGATAAAACCGTTCGCATGCATCTGACCACGAACGGGTCAAATTATCGCAACCTGGCAGGCTCCACAGACTATGTCTACAGTGTTGCCGGCAGCCGTGATGAAGCGATTGTCATCGCGGGTGGCGAAGATGGTATTTTACGTGTCTGGGATGCCAAGACAGGTAAATTGCTCAACAGCTTTGACCCGCCACCAGTTCCCCAGAATCAGCAGGCCAATGCTGGTAAATAAACCAGTTGATCTGAATATTAAAATTCCTCTTTCAACGGCTTTGTGATTTAGCTCACAGGGCCGTTTTTTTTTCGTGCGTTTAAGAAAAAAATGCCAGTTTCGCGCTGGTTTTCAGCTTCCGACCTGTCTCTGACACAGAGAATCGACGGGAAAGGGGGACCTGATTGCACTGTCAGGTCTGACTGATTATATTCGGTGCACACAACAAGTCATTCCACCAGATCGTCGCAGCCCGAAAACAATCCCGGGGGACAGTCCCCTGAAGAGTCATTCCTGACTGGATGCGGGCAAATATTTATTTGAACAACGCAGGAATTATTGCATTATGTCTGAGCAGCTAAGCAAACGGATCTTTACCGAATTAGAGAGTCTCGTTCTGATCGACCCTCACACTCATATTAATCCCCACGCGGCGGCTTCCACCACATTGGCTGATATCATGGGTTATCATTACTACACCGAACTGGCCCATTCTGCGGGGCTGCCTCGTGAAGTGATTGAAGAACCGGGCATCGATCCAAAAGAGAAGGTGGGGCGGCTGGTGACGCAACTGGGGGATCTGGATAATACGATTCAGCTCAGCTGGTTACTGGATATCTGCAGTGAATTTTTTGGCTTCGAAGAAGACGCCATTACAGCGTCCAACTGGGAGAAACTGTACGACACCGCTGCTGAGAAGATGGCTCAGCCCGACTGGGAGCAGCAGGTATTAAAGCAGAGCGGTCTTGAACAGGTATTTCTGACGAATGACTTCGATGATCCGCTGGAAGGCTTTGACACGCAGCTCTATATTCCCTGTCTGCGGACTGATGACCTGGTATTTCATCTGGCGAAACCGGAAACCCGGGAACGTCTGGCGAAAGCGACACAGATGGATGTCGGTTGTGCTGGAACTTTGAAAAACGCGATTGGCAAACTGTTTGAGCATTTTACAGCAAAGGGTGCCCGGGCCTGTGCAATTTCATTGCCCCCCGATTTCAGTCCGGTAGCTGTGACCGCAGACCAGGTTGATCCCATTGTGAGATCTCTGTTCGCCGGTGATGAGATCACAGGCGACGAGTCAAAAATCGTGAGCCAGTTCGTGTTCTGGACTCTGGCGGAATATTGTGACGCCCATAAACTCCCCTTTGATCTGATGATTGGTGTGAACCGACGGGTTTATGAAGCCGGCGTGTACCAGGGGCAGGACCTCTACGACAAACGGACTTCGCTGATTCAATATAAAGAACTGTTCAACGCATTTCCGAGAGTTACTTTTCCGGTTTCTGTTCTGACGAGTACCAGCAATCAGGAACTGGTCAGTTACAGCTGGATCTTTCCGAATGTCGTCATCAACGGTCACTGGTGGTATTCAAATACGCCGGCCTTCATTACTTTTGACTGCAAGAGTCGCCTGGAAGCCGTTCCCAAGAACAAGCAGATTGGCTATTACAGTGATATGTACAAACTGGAGTTCGCTTTGCCTAAATTCCGTATGTATCGTCGTGTGCTGGCAAATGTGCTGGCCAGTGATTTTGTGATGGGGAGAAACTGGTCAGAAGAACGGGCGATCGAACTTGGAAAACTGGTGCTGCGGGGGAATGTGGAGACGATCTTTGGCAGCTAATCGTTCACCCGAATGACATGAAGTGATTGCATCAGGGACAGATGCTATTTAAAATATGATTCATATCCCATTTTTATCATATCCATCATAGTTTCATCATTAAGGGCTTCCCATATGGCTACTCTGGTCATGCTGCAGGCTGGTCAAGCGGTTTCATATTCACTTAACGAACCTGAGATGGTTCTGGGCAGACATCCTGACTGTCAGATTCAACTCGATTCCAACATGGTATCGCGGCGTCATGCCCAGGTCGTGGGGTCAGGTGACGAGTTTTTCGTTGAAGATCTGGGAAGCGGAAATGGAACATTCGTTAATGGGAAAAAAATTGAGGGACGAACCCGGCTGGCGCACGATGATCGCATCAAGGTCGGCCCGATTCTCTTCCGGTTTGAATCCGGTCAAAAGCAGGAACCAAAGCGGTCGGGAGTGACGGTCGACAAGAGTTTTGATATCGGTTTCTCGAATGATACAGAGGACAGTGATGCCGGGGCCACCATCATGGGGGCTGTTTCCGGTGTCGGCGGCTTTGGCGGTCTGGATATTCGCCCGGAAGCGAAATTAAAGGCGGTCATCGAAATCAGTCGCAGTCTGGCAGGAACCGTCGATCTGGAAAAACTGCTGCCCCAGATTCTGACCACCCTGTTTCAGATCTTCCCCGCTGCCGACCGGGGATGTATTTTACTCAAGGATGAAAACAACGGAGAGATGGTGCCTCGGGCATTCAAACATCGCCGCGAAGGGGAAGATGCCACCGTCAAATTGAGCCGTACGATCGTGAATAAAGTACTCGAAGAGAAATCGGGGATTTTATCCGCTGATGCGGCCAGTGATTCACAGTTTGACGCCAGTGAATCCATCTCGAATTTGTCGATCCGTTCCATGATGTGTGTGCCCATGCTGGGGCTCGCGGAGGAACCGATTGGTATCATCAATATCGATACACAGAACCCCGTGCAACAGTTTCAGGAGGAAGATCTGGATCTGTTAATGTCAGTTGCGGGTCAGGCAGCGCTGTCCTATGAAAGTGCGCGGCTGATGTCGTCTTTCATGGAAAAGCAGAAGCAGGACAATGAAATGGACATTGCCCGCGGCGTGCAACAGGGGCTGTTGCCCAGTACGGTACCAAATGTTGAGGGATATGAATTTTTCGCGTCCTATCATTCTGCCCAGGCCGTGGGCGGCGATTACTATGATATTTTCGAGCTACCCGATGATAAGATCGGCCTCTCGTTCGGTGATGTTGCCGGAAAGGGAGTGCCGGGAGCCATGATCATGGCCCGCATGTCAAGTTGTGTGCAGAATACACTGCGGTTCGTGCATGAAGTCGGACCAGCCGTCGATGCGATCAACGATCATATGTGTGACAGCGCCGTCGAAGGGCGTTTTGTGACTTATGTGCTTGTGGTCCTGGATACCAATAATCATCGTCTGTCGCTGGTGAATGCAGGGCATATGTCTCCGATGATCCTCAAGCCTGATGGCTCGATCGATGAGTTCCCTGAAGAAAGTATTGGAGTACCGATCGGAGTGATGGAAGGCTTTCCCTTCGAAGTCGTAGAGCGGGAACTGGGACCCGGAGAAATCGTAGTTCTGTTCACAGATGGCGTGGATGAGGCAATGAATCCGGAAGGGGAACTGTATACACTGGACCGGATGCGGAAGTTTATCAAAGACAACCGCGATAAAAACGCTGCTGAGTTAGGACAGGCACTGCTGGCAGATGTCCGGCGCCATGCCAATGGTCGCCCCCAGAATGATGATATTACGATAATGACCTTCGGGCGTGTTTCCTGAAGGTGAGTGTTTTTTCAATCTAAGCTGATCGCCTTTACCATGTCTGCCAGTCTGTTTCTGCAAAATAATGGCGATTCCTCCAGACTGGAAATCAAGGGAGCGCGGGTGACGCTGGGACGGCATCCTGACTGCGAAGTCTGTCTCAAATCGAATACGGTCTCCCGCTATCATGCGCGCATTACTGTCTCTGCGGCGGACGAGTATCAGATCGAGGATCTGGGAAGTGGAAATGGCACTTTCGTCAATGACGTGCCTGTCAAAGAACCGGTTCTTCTGCAGAACGGGGATCAGATCTCCATCGGTCCGTTTCTGCTGGAATTTTCCAGTGATGAAGATTACGAAAGCTCTCAGCGTGAAGGGCTGCTGACTTCTTATGGATTGATTCCTTCGCTGAAAAATGTTTCTGTACGGCCTCACGCTACTGATAAATCGACCATCCTGCGGGCCTCCGAATCGGGCAGCGGACTGGCGCGCTTTCAAATCAAACCCGAAATCAAATTGAAAGCAATTCTGGAAATCAGCCGCACGATTGCGACCGCCACTGATCTGGATTCGATGGCTGAGCGCGTACTGGAAGGATTGTTTCATATCTTTCCCGCAGCGGACCGGGGCTGTATTTTATTGCGTGACCATGACAACCAGCGTTTCTTCCCCAAAGCGGTGCGACATCGCCGGGCGGATGACCAGGAAGCGTTACAGTTGAGCCGGACAGTATTGAAGGCCGTCACCGATAATAAAACCGGTGTGCTGTCTGCGGATGCAGCGAACGATGAGCGTTTTGTGAAGAGTGAATCGGTTTCCACGCTGACGATTCGTTCCATCCTGTGTGCGCCCATGCTGGGCATGGATGGAGGCGTTATAGGCATCATCAACCTGGATACGCAACTGGCTGGCCAGATGTTTTCTGATGAGGATCTCGAACTGCTGATGGTGATCGCCGGGCAGGCGGCGCTTTCTTATGAGAGCGCACGGCTGATGATCTCGCATGTGGAAAAACAGCGGTACGATAATGAAATGGAAATTGCAGCCCGCGTTCAGAAAGGGCTGTTACCGGCTAAAATTCCCGAAGTCCCGGGCTATGAGTTTTTTGTCTCTTATGAAGCAGCGCGTGCGGTGGGAGGCGATTACTATGACTTTATCCAGACGTCAGATTCGCTGATCTGGTTTGCTTTGGGGGATGTGGCCGGGAAGGGGGTTCCGGCCTCACTGGTGATGTCACGCGTCTGCAGTGCCGTTCGCAGTACGGTCGAATTCGTCACGGATGTCGCGGATGCCGTGCATCGTGTGAATCATCATATCGATGAGGCTGCTCATGACGGGCGGTTCATTACATTCATCCTGGGTCAGATCGAACTGACGGAGAACCTGGTTTCCTTCGTCAATG
>NZ_CAXAVM010000205.1:0-12167 GCF_963972345.1 uncultured Gimesia sp.
TCAGTGATACGCAAGGCAAACTGGATTTCGGCAAGTTACCCGCCGGGGCTTACGCATTGGAATTGAAAGCACCTTGGGGAGAAATGTATCAGATACGGAATCTCAGAACGATTCCGGGGCGTGCGTTTTCAAAGACCATTGTTTGTCCCGCCCATCAACCGGAACTGGTCTCCATCGGCTTCCAGGTTGACCGCTCGGCAGAATTCGAGTCAGACAAATGGCTGTTCCTGGCAGATTTTGGCGTACGTCAGATCATTCATAAAAAAGAAAAAATAGAGCGTTTTTATTCCAGTGAACGTCAAATTGAAAATGAAACGTGGCTCTATGCACAACAAGTAAATCAAGGCGTTTATCTGATCGGGAAAAACGGGGCATTCTCACCGATTCCGATGACCCAAGCCGGCAAGTATCCAAATCTGAAACCGGATTTCCCGTTGGACCAATTAACAGTCAAAATACCTCAGGGGCGATATACTTTGCCTGTCATCTATCTGGTCAACAGGGATGATTTGAGCCAGTTGTCAATTATGAATGAGAATTATTTTGATCCGGTATCTTCTAACATGTCACATTTAGTCTCTGGGCTTTCCAGGTATATCCCAGATGGGACCATGTATGGGATCGAGCAGACCGTCTTCGTGTCGCCGCTGAAAATTCTGGATAAGCAGCCGATTGAAGTCAGTACCGGGGAAATACTGCAATACCCCGTGCAGCATTTTGTGGCAGCTCCTGGGAAGAATAATATCTGGACCATCAATTTATATGATAAAAAAATAGCCCGCGTTAAGTTAAGTAGAGACGAGATTCAAGATACCCAGAGGTTCCAATGAGCATCCCAAACGGAGCCTCTGTCGTAGCCCCTCGATTCAGGAGTAAAAAGTGAACTGGCCTGAGATCAGTATCGAAGACTTTCCGCCGCGACGTGACGACGAACCAACGTCGCTCCGGCAGGATATTATCGATGAACTCAGCGACCATTTTGCCTGTGCATTGAATCGAGAGTTATTGAAGAATCCGGATGAACAGACAGCAAAACAACGCGTATTAAATCAATTCGGCGATCCCATCAAAATCGCCCGCCAACTCTGGCTGGATGCAATGAAGGAGAAAATCATGTCGCAACGAATAATGACCGGTGTCTCTGTGGTAGCGGCAGTCTGTTGTATCGCCGTGGTGGGGATTGCCTGGTCGATGATGCAACAGAGTGAACGAATCAATCTGCTGGTGCTGGAACGGCTCACTCAAAATCCACCGGTTCAGGAAAGCATTGGCACGGAAGGCATGAACCTGATTTCGTTTCAGCTGATTCAGGACTCTGGAAAAAAACAGTCGGCGGTTGGCTTTACCGGGCAATTGATGAAGACCGGAAGTCAATCCGACTCCTTTGAACTGGAGTCTGTGAGTGATCAGGGGGGAAAACTTGATTTCGGAAAACTCCCGTGGGGGAAATATCGTCTCAAGCTGACTGCGCCCTGGGGTGAGAGCGCCGAGTTTCCCCACTTGACGGTTGTTCCGGGACGCAACTATTCCAAAACGCTCGTTTGCCCTTCAGAGGCTCCTGCGAGGGCTACGGTCAAGTTCCAAGTGAACTGGACGGATCAATTCAAGTCGGAAGACTGGTGCTTAATCTGCGACTTTCGCGATATAAATACCGGGATGAACCCGTCTTTCCCAACTGCCTCTTATTCATTCAGAAGTATGAGGGAGGTCAATGACGTTCCCTGGATATTGAATCATCGTCAAGAAAAGCAAAAAACGGAGGGAGTGTATCTCATCGATGCTCAAAACCGGGTGACTGCCTGTCCGCTGAATGAATATGGTTATCTGGAAAATATCGATTCGGAAACGCTGCAGGTACAGCCTGCTCTCAGTCTGGCGGAAGGAAGGTATATTTTACCGGTGCTGTATCTGGTATCCAGGAAAGATCTTTCGAAACTGTCGACTCTGTCTTCCCGGTTGGATTACCAGGTATTCAACTGGGAACGTAGTGGCAAATTCAGTTATTCGCCTGACAGTCATCCGTCCCGGTTCGAGTTTTACAATTATTTTCAATATGGCCCGGGAAGCAGGCATCCTCAAACAATGTCTTCGATTTTTCTGGTACCATTTAATGAGAAGAGAGAGCTGACCAATAAGATGAATATAATTGAAGTTCTGGCTTATCGAGAGCTTGTGGAGGGGACTCGAGAAATGAACCACCTGGACGGAGTACAAATACCGGAACTGCTGGTTTTTTCTGCTTCAACAGACGAACCGAATCTCTGGAAAATCAAGCTGCCTGAAAAATAAACAACATGGTGGGTGAAGCTGTACTAAAAGTTAATTAAGGAGCCACGCTTGAACTGGCCTGAGCTGAGCATCGACGATTTTCCACCCAGGCGTGATGATGAACCATCCTCATTGCGGCAGGATATTATCGACGAACTCAGCGACCATTTTGCGTGTGCCTTGAATCGAGAGTTATTGAAGAACCCGGATGAACAACTGGCGAAACAACGCGTATTAAATCAATTCGGCGATCCCATCAAAATCGCCCGCCAACTCTGGCTGGACGCAATGAAGGAGAAAATCATGTCTCAACGAATTATGACCGGTGTCTCTGTCACAATGGCGGTTTGCGGTTTCATCGTAGTCGGAATGGTCTGGTCGATGATGAAAGACAGCCAGGCGTTCAATACCCGGATGATGGCGCAGATGACGGAAATTGCGAATCGACGGGTGTCGGAAGTTCAAACTGAGTCAGCTGCCGTTGAAATGAATCAGGTTTCCTTTCAACTGGTTCAAGGGAAGGAGGACGGGAGGCCAGGGGGCGGCTTTGCAGGGAAGTTGACTAAAATCGGGGATAACACAGATTCATTCACACTCAAAGAAGAGAGTAATGCTGAAGGAAAACTGGATTTTGGCAAGCTGCCCTGGGGGGTATATTCGTTAAATGTCATTGCTCCCTGGGGAGAAACTTATCACAATGATTTGACTGTGTTACCGGGGCGCAATTTTTCCCAGACCATCGTTTGCCCGAGTGCGGCACCCGTTGAAGTCCCAGTCCGGTTTGAGGTGGAATGGCCTGATGACTTGAAGTCAGATGACTGGCTGTTGCTGTGCGACTTTCGACCCCGGCCCATTGACAGTGGACTCTCTGCATTGTCCCGTAAAATTGGCGCTGAGCTTTGGACCAGACCGTATCCCAATCCATTGGATGGAACATGGGACTATTCGATGGCCTGTCTGATCAATCAGAAGAACCAGGTCTTTCGTTGCCCGTTAGATCAGAATCGAAGGTTCCAGAATATTGATATTGGTAAGCTGGAAGCCAGACAAACGATCAATATGATTGAAGGAGATCAGTATCTGCTACCGGTGATGTATCTGCTGTACAGGCAGGATCTGGCTGATCTACAGCTAGATAATCCTAATGTGGAGGAAAGTAGCGTTTCGTTTATGGTCTTGAATCACAGTCGAGAATCCTTACGTTTGATTTCTCCTGCCAATCTCAACCTGCAGAACGCCGCAATTTTTGGAGGACCCAATAATGTTGATGCTACCACATTGATTGTCACGCATCGAAAGATCGGGGCTCTGAATGCAGCAGTTAGAGAGGAGAATAAAGGAACTCAAAATGTCAGTGGAAGACCGTTTGCCTATTCCAGTGGAATTCAGTTTAGAAAGCTGCTGAAGTTCACTGCTGCTAAAGATCAGGACAACGTGTGGAAAATAAAATTGCCTGAGTTGGAACAGTTAAAAATTCCTGAGGGGACCAAACAGGTTGAAGCCAATGGGTCTGGCGGGGGCTTCTTCTAAAGCGAAACAGCTCTAACCATTTAAACATAGCGGAGTATTGCGTGGCCTGGCCTGAGCTCAGTATCGAAGATTTTCCACCCAGGCGTGACGATGAACCATCGTCATTGCGGCAGGATATTATCGACGAACTCAGCGACCACTTCGCGTGTGCTTTGAATCGAGAACTATTAAAGAACTCAGACGAAGATCTAGCGAAACAACGCGTATTAAGTCAATTCGGCGATCCCATCAAAATCGCCCGCCAACTCTGGCTGGATGCAATGAAGGAGAAAATCATGTCGCAACGTATTATGACCGGAATTTCTGCCGTGATGACGGTGTGCTGTATCGCTGTGGTGGGGATTGCCTGGTCGATGATGCAGGAAAGCCGAGCGTTCAATTTGCAGATGCTGGAACAGTTCAAGTTGGCACAGGAGAAATCAGCATCTGAAACGTCGGGGGAACTGCAGCCAATTCTGTTTCAACTGGAGCAGGAGGGGAGCGAGGAACAACCGGCTATAGGATTTGAAGGGACCTTATCCAAGGGTGATGGCAATAACCCTGTTTTTACCCTTGAAGCCGTTAGTGACAAAAACGGCCTGTTGGATTTCGGAAAACTGCCTTGGGGCAACTATATTTTAACACTGAAAGCACCCTGGGGAGCGGCTCCTCAGGCTGAGCAAATCACAACGATCCCCGGCCGAAAATATGAGCAGACGATTATCTGTCCGGCGCATGCTCCCCGAGATGTCCAAGTTGAGTTTCAGGTCAACTGGGAAAGTATGCCTGATGATCAAGAGTATTTCTTATTATGTGATTTCAGATCTATTGATTTCGAAAAAACCACAAGAGGAAGAATATTCAGACTGATTTCCTCTGAAAAGATACAGGATCGACATTGGTTATATCGTCATAACATGAACAAGGAATCTGAGAGAAGCGTGTATCTGATCGATGTGAAGAATGACAGGGTAACTCGTTGCCCTTTAGCGGCTGACGGAAAGTATGAAAATCTTGATCCTCAGAAACTGACCTGGTATCCGACAGTTGAAATTCTCCAGGGGATTTATAGCTCACCAACTGTCTATCTGATTAAGAAGAATGAACTCAGTCAATTGGCTGAGATCAATGTCTTATATGCTCCGAAAGTTTTATGGTTTCAGAACAATAACCTTAAATTCGGTAACTACCCAGTACCACAAGCCAGTACAGGTTTATTTGTGACTCCTTTTCGCAATATTGAAATCGATCCTGAACTGGTGGTGAATATGACCCCTTCGGAACTGAAACAGATTCATGGATTTAAAGCAGACAGGTCAACTATAGAGACCTATACTGCATCAGAAAAACAGCCCAATGTCTGGAAAATCAACATCCCTGATCTGTTCCCGATTACTCTGGAATCTGGTTCATTGAATAGTGCCCTGTGACCGGGAAGAGTGTTTCATCTCCTGTGCCGATCTGGTGGCAGTTGACTTCGTAGACGAATTTCTCTTTGAGTTCGTTGACCTTCAGGCGAACCGTTTTCTTGTCGTCTGATACAGTCACATCTTCGACTTCCACTTTATAACGGCCGCTGTCGGGGCTGGCGTAGCTGCCGCTCCAGACGCGGGTGTAGCCGGCGATGGTGTAAGCCTCTTTGTCGGCTGCTTTCTTCGCGTCGACCGGTGCGAAGAATTCGAGTTCGAAACCATCGTGAGTCGCGCGGAGTTCTTTGATGCCGTTCGGGAGTTTGCCGTTCGGGCTCAGTCTGGTGATTGAACCGGTATTCTGACCTCCGAGCCAGCCGCTGTCGTGGATGCTGCCGACGTAGATGTCACCTTTCGGACTGACGGCGACCGACATCGGGCCGGCGAAATTGTGTTCATCGGGGGGGACATCGGCGCGGGTGAAATAATAGGTCGCGCCCTGAACGGTATCGCCGACTTTCTGCGTGGTGAAGCGGATCAGGAAGCGTTGGTTGTATTCGCAGCCCAGACCCTGATCGAACAGACTGTCATAGGCGAACTGTTTCGGAATGCAGGTTAAACCGTTCACACTGCGTGTCCAGGGGTGAGGCACCTGGATGGCGGCGCGGGTTTCTTCGAGGTTTTCCTTGTTACGCAGATCGGATTGACTGGGAACGCCGTACGCTTTGCCGGGGATCAGGAAGTTGATTTCGTTAAACGTATTCTGCACGCCCTGTTGATCGGAAATAAAGATTTCATCTTTGGAGTTGATGGCCAGGCCCGTCGGATAGCGGAAGGCGTGTCCCAGGATTTCGAGATTGCCGTTATAAGTGATCTTGAGAATCTTGCCGCGCCAGTTGATCTGATCGTCGGGGCGTTTCATCTGGGCGTAATCGCTGCCTAAGCCGACATACAGATTGCCCTGACTGTCACGAATACAGCCGGTGGCCCAGTCATGGTAATTATCGTTGAAGCCCCAGCCGGTGGCGACGATGGTGCGCTGGTCGGCTCTGCCATCCCCGTTGGTATCGGAGAGTCGGAGCACTTCCGGCTTGTGGGAAACGATGATGTCGGAGCCGTCCGCGATGATGCCGAACGGCGCGGAGAGACCTTCTTCAAACAGGGTCAGTTCGTCTTCCACGCCATCACCGTCGGTGTCTTTCGCGAGATAGATGTCTCCCTTCAAGGATGTGAAAATCATTGTGCCATCCTCACGCCAGGCGAGAGCCGTGGGCATGATGCCACCATCCAGAGGCAGGCGCACGCCGTCAAAGCCGGGGGCACTGGTGACGGTTTCGATTTCCGGTTTGGGTTGGGGCTTGGTCTTGACCTGCAGTCCCTCTGCTTTGAGTTTGCAGAGGTAGTTCAGTGTCAGGTTGGCCTGCCCGGAGGAGGGGCTGTCAGCCTGCATGAATTCGTGTGAATTGTTATCAGGGATCCGCAGCCAGTTCGCATCGGGTTTGTGGGGAACCGTGATTTGAGGACTGCCGATACTCGCGGAAAACTGGGGGCGACCAACATGCAGTGCGTAACCTTCAGGAAGATTTCCAGCTTTGATTGTGCGCTGTAAACCAGTCTGCCCGGGCTGGTCGGTTAATGTTTGAAAGGTGTCGGTGACGGCGACGGTTGTGGTTTTATCGCCGATTTTGAAATTGAGTTCATAATTCAGGCTGACCTGATTCCCCTGTGATTCGTAGCTGCGGAGTGTGCCTGCCAGTCCGTTCTGGAGCTGTGGATAGATGGCGGCTGTGGGCTGTTTACCGGTGGGAGTCAGCATAAATTCAAAGCCCCGCTCGTAACCTGAGATGATCGGAGAGCCGGCCATATCCCAGTACCAGCTTTTGCCTTCGGTGCGCTGGTGTGCCAGGTCTCCCATTGTCCACTGCACGATGGCGAACTGATCGAGATCGAACAGCAGATTGTGTCCATTGTCAAAGCCGACCGCAAAAGCGCGGGACACATAGCCGCCGCCGGTCTCTTTGGGGTTGGTAAAGACATCGCGGACAATTCGCGCTGGTTCACCGGCTGCGACGGTAAAGAACTGCTCTACAACGGAGGGGTTGGTGGGAACTTTGAACTGGGGATCATTCAGGCCGAGCCAGATGGCATCCAACTGGCGGTCGATATCGCCTTCCAGTACTTTGGGAACGCTTTTCTTGAGTGCGGGCATTTCCATGCCGGGCACGATTCGCAATGGATTGTGGACCCAGCGGAGGAAGTATTCTTTCCGCATGCGATCGCCGAGCATCAGCAGATCAGAGCCGCGGGTTCCCAGCGCGACATTGCGGGGTTCATATTCGCCGAGTACGTGGCAGGAGATACAGCTGAAACCTTTGGCGCCGGTAATCGTCTGGCCGGCAATCAGGAGTTGCGCGCGATCCTGGTCGGAAGAATCCACCATGAATCCGGGCTGACGCGGGCCATCCGCGGGGACACGATCGTGGGCGACCAGGTAATCGAGCAATGCCTGTTTGTCGGCTTTCGTATGCTGAAAACGGGGCATGCGGACACGCAGCCAGGGCATGCGCACTTTTTTCTGTTCGCCACTGACGGCTTCGGAAAGGGCTTCCTGCTTGAGTTTGTCGCCGACGGCGGTCAGCGCGGGCGGAATCATGCCTTCGCTCTGTCCGGCGAGTGCGGGGTCGAACTTTGCCATTTCGCCGGCGATCTGGGTGATGCCTTCGTGTTTATCCCGTTCATGACAGTAGATGCAGTTGCGCTGTTCCAGCACGTAGCGTCCACGATCAAATTCGTTTTCCGGAGACGGCGCGCCAGCGCTTGATTTAAGATAGGCGATGACCGCTTCCCGGTCGATGGTACGATAGGCGGGACGCCCTTTTTCCAGATCGGGGGTTTCTGCCAGACAGGAGTTCTTCCAGTCCTCAGTAGACTTGGAAAGATCGACGATCTGTTGAGTCGGTGTTTCAATGCCGGGAATCGTATGGCAGGCGGCACAGCGGGCCTGGGTGATCAGTTTTTTCCCTTCAGAGATGAGCGATTTCTCAGCTGACGGCTTTTTGCCCTGCGGAAGATTTGCCTGTTTTAATTCTGAGAGTGCATAAGCCAGCTGGCGGCGTTCGGTGGTACTGAGTTTAATGACCGGCATGCGATGGTCTTTGTTGAGTTTCGCAGGGTCAGAGAGCCAGGTATAAAACCACTGTGTCTCGCGCTTGTCGCCGATACTGCTCAGATCGCCGCCACTGAAAGGCTGCTGGTTGCCTTTGCCGTCAATCGTATGACAGGCCAGACAGCCGACCGAACGCATCAGGATTTCCCCGGCACGCTGTTCTTCATCATGCGTGGGGGCTTTCTTTGTTTTCTTGTCTTTCGGAGCCGCAGGGATTTTACTGAGCGAAGCTGATTTCGCATTGGCATACAGGTAGGCGGCGATGGCCGTTGCTTCCTGGTCATTAAAGCCGAAGAAGGGCATTTTGGCGTGCGCGGAGACAGAGTCATCGTTTTTGATTTTTCGAACCAGCCATTCCGGGTTCAGCGCCGTCGTGACATGCGTCAGGTCGGGAGCAGCAGGACTGGTCAGCTGATCTGGGCGTTGATGGCAGCGGTTACAGCGATGCGCGTCGAAGTGCGTGCGCCCGCGCCAGATCTGGGCGACTTCGGGATTACCTTCTTCGCGATAGAGGATGTTTGCCTGAATCGGTTCGAGTCCGAACAGATTTGAAGACCAGAACAGTTGGACGCGCGCCTGTGGCGAGATTTTTTGATAAGAGACTTTGAGTTCGAATTCTCCGAAGTTCTGTTGGTATTTCTCGCCGACAATCCAGCCGGGGGTTTCGCGTGTGCCTTTCAGCACGGTTTTGCCATCAATTTCTACCGTGAGCTCTCCTTCCAGGTAGGCGGAAATCTGGTATTCGCCTGGCTGCTTAACGAGGATCAGGCTGGTCCAGTCGGCAGTAAACTGTCCTGCGGGAAGCTGAGGTAACGGAGCCTGTGTTCCCCAGTTGAAAGCGATATCCGGATCGATCCGCTGGATCTGCTTGTTTCCCGACTGGTAAGTGGCCAGCAGTCCGGGGGGATAGTCGTCTTCTTCCGGATCAATTTCTGCAGCTGCCAGAGGAGTGCCGGCGATGATGAGAAAAAGAGCTATAAGTAAGAATAACATCAGGGGCAAAATGCCCCTGATCCAGGCTGATGGGATTCGCTGGGTGAGCATGATGATTCGGTAGATTCAGTGCTGAGAGGGTGTTTGTTAAGAACCTGAAATAAGTCGTGATGCAAATAAAAAAGCAGCCATTCGTTATTGTTCGAATGGCTTTTCTTCTTTGGTATTGGCGCCGAAAGAAGCGCGGAATTCATCAACGACCGATGAGACGGTCTTTTTCGGACCTGTCAATTTCAGGAAGTAGTAGGCTTTGCCTTCGACAGCCAGGATGACGCCCAGCATACGAGAGTCAGGAACCGCTTCTGTTTTTCTGAGGAACGGAGGTCCAATGGATTTGTTATAAGTGCCCGAGATATCGACGAAGATGTATTTGCCGTCTTTGGATTCTCCCTGGGTGACTTTGGCTTCGCGATCTTTCCCGGATGCGAATTGACCGATCCAGCGAGAGACGTTGGCAGCGACGCCGCCACCGGTACCACCAAAAGAGGAGACTACCAGTTCTGCTGGTTCTTTATCGCCTTTCACTGCTGGGATTTCAAATTGTGCGAGACGCAGGTTGTTGGACGGGGGAGAGCTCTTCCAGGCTTCCGGAATTTTGAGCGTGATGTCTTTGATTTCGACTTCGTTGGTTTTCTCTGTTTTTTCTTCTTTGTCGGCTGCTCTGGCAGAGCAGGCATAGATGGCGAGAGAAAGTCCCAGAACCGAATACAGTACTTTTCTGAATGTGGTGGGAGAAATCATATATATCCTCAATTTGAAATCAGGAGATTGCGTGTACGACAGTCTTAATTGTCCCGTATTTCCTGCTGATTTTCAACTCGATGCTTCCAGAAATGGCTGTCTGCTGCCAATTTTGCAGAAGTTAATGTTGTTGTACAAACACGTTGCGAAAATACAACATGGCAGTTTCCTGGATGAAACAGCCGGGGCCGTCTCAGTCGGCGGGAACACAGCGGTTTTGCGCCCAGAGACGCAGTTCACTGATTCGTTCTTTCATCAGCACAGCCAGGGGGCGTGTTTTCTGGATTTCGGAGGCAATATGCCGGTCTTCGATTTCGGCATTCTCTGCAAAAGCGGCAAACAAACCCGACATGACCGCCTGTTCCAGTTCCGAGCCGGTGAAGTCTTCCGCCAGTGCGGCCAGTGATCGCAGATCAAACTGATCGGAATCACGTTTACGGCGCTGGAGATGAATTTTGAGAATCTGTTCGCGGGCTGCAGGTGTCGGCAGGTCGACAAAGAAGACTTCATCAAAGCGCCCTTTACGCATCAGTTCCGGCGGGAGCGCGGAGATATCGTTGGCCGTCGCGATAATAAAAATCGGATGCCGATGGTCCTGCATCCAGGCGAGCAGGGTCCCGAACATGCGTTTGGAGAGGCCTCCATCGGCGGAGGAACCGGAAGCCGAGGCGAATGCTTTTTCAATTTCATCGATCCAGAGAATGACGGGTGCCATCGATTCCGCCTGAGAGAGTGCCTGCCTTAGCTGACTTTCACTTTCGCCGATGAATTTCTGATACAGCATCCCCGGGTCCAGACGCAGGAGCGCCATATTCCAGTCCGAGGCAACCATCTTCGCACACAGGCTTTTCCCGGAGCCGGGGACTCCCAGCATGAGTACCCCGCGGGGAGGTTCGATGCCATAATCCTGGGCTTTCTGGGTAAAACCACCCCGACGGAGTTTCAACCAGTCTTTCAGTTTATTGAGTCCGCCAACTTCTTCGGATTTGACATCGACGGCGATCGATTCCAGGCAGCCGGTGGAACCGAGGAGTGTGCGTTTGGCTTCGATCACGTGTGGCAGATCATTGGCGTTGAGATCATTGTCCTGCAGGATCGCGGAACTGATCACGCGTTCGACTTCGCTGCAACTGAGTCCCCGCATAGTGAGTACAAGCTGTTCCATTTCGCGGCGGGTCAACCTGGCTTTGATTTCGGAATCGCTTTCCCGTTTGATCTTATTGTAGGTCAACTTGATGACATCGGATAATTCCTCCGCAGTCGGCCAGCCCAGTTCATAGCGGATGGTGAAGCGTTTGATTTCATCTGGTAAGGGGAAGGCATCGATCAGGATGATCGTTGATTTTTTTTCATGGCAGGTGTCCATCAGATCGCGGAGCATGCGATTGACGACACTGTCGCGGCAGTAGGCACCTAAATCCTTGAATACAAACAGGTCCTGGTCGGTATTCTGTCGGATGAAGGTCAAAGACTGTTCCGGTTTGCCGCCGGGAACGGTGGCTGATTTCAGACTGCCATTTTCCAGCCTGCATAAGCCGGCCGTCGTTGACCATTCAAAGATGGGTTTCTTCAGATTGATCGCGATCTCCTGAATCACTTTCAAGGCACGCTGTTCATCGAGAGTCTCGATGGAGATCAGCGGGTTGCCCGAGCGGATCAGCAGTTCCAGAGAATTCGGCATGAATCTTCGTTCCTGTTCAGTCTTGTTCGTCAGTTGTGGTAACGGAACTTTCAGGAAAGGGGATGAAATTTTATTTTGATGATTTCAGCAATTTCTGAAATTGTTTCCAGGTTTTCGTATTGGCGACATCCTTTTTCGTTAAACCTGCCCGGCGTGCCTGGTAGATGCCGTACTGCATGACATCCAGCCCGGCGACGCTGTGTGCATCGGTATTAATGACAATTGGGATGCCCAGTTCTTTGGCGCGGGCTGCGTGAATGTCATCAATGTCCAGTCGCATGGGATGTGCGTTGATTTCGAGCATGGTGCCGTAATCGGCGGCGGCTTTGAGGATCTCGCCGTAATTCAGGTCGGCCCCGGGACGTTTGCCGATCAGGCGACCTGACAGATGGCCGATAAT
>NZ_CAXAVM010000206.1:0-12137 GCF_963972345.1 uncultured Gimesia sp.
GCCCCTCTGCTGATAATGGCGGCTGACAGGGTAAACGAATTCCAGTGTGTTAGCCATTTGACCTTGAGACCAGCCTCTTTTGCATTTTGACGAAAATGCTTTTTCGTATAACGACAATAATGCCCCATTTTTCGATCCCAGTCAGAAAAGAGTGAGGGATAGGCGGGCACCGTAATGATGATCCCGCCATCATCGGCCAGCGTTTCTGCTGCGTTTTTCAGTAATTGCACGGGATCCTGCATATGTTCCATCACATCAAGTAACACAACGGCTCTGGCAGAAGCGGGAGCCACTGGCCAGGGCTGGCTTAACTCATGCACGGCGAGATTATTTAATCCGCGGGAACGACCATAATCGACTGAATCCTGCATCAGATCAAATCCGGTAACTTCATAACCCATGCGGCTGAACTCAAGCAGATTGCGAGCGGAGCCGATGCCTCCTTCAATGACTGATCCGGGAGCCGGGAATTCATTGAACAGGATTTCGGTCACCAGCTTTCGCTTGGCAACATGCCACCAGTAATTTTCTTCCAGTTCGATTAATTCAGTAAGATGTCCCGGGTCCACGTTATCTCTTTTGATAATAGTAGTCTGTTGATGCTGGACTGTTTCCAGTTTTTCAGTAGCGGCTCACGGGGTCAGGTCCATTTGGTCCAGGTATCAGAATCGATTTAGTGACGCTAGTGTTAAATGTGATGCGCTCGAAGTAAGAATGATGCTTAGTTAAGGAAATTCAGAAAGACTGCTGGAGTGTGCCTGAAACAGTCAGGATATCAGTGCGTTTAGGCCAACACCGCATCATTTCTATTCAAATTGGATAAAATAGATCATTTTTAACCGTATGTATTTTACCTGTGTTGCTTATGTTGTCTATAGTGTTGTGTGAGTAAGTGGCGTAACGTGTCAATTGCATGTAAATATGTGGAGTATTGATGGTGGGGAATCAGTCAGTCCAACAGACGACAGTCTTGACCTGGTTTACTGCACTCCTCTTTGCTGCATTGCTGGTACTGTGTGTGCCTATGTTTATTAGGATGCCGCTCGCTACTGATGTTGTTCTGTATGATCTTCAGGCAAAGACGGTGCTCAATGGTGGCACTTTATATAAAGATATATTCGAGACGAATCTGCCTGGCATCGTCTGGTTGCACATGCTGATCCGCCCGCTCATCGGAATGAGTTCCGATGCACTGCGTATTGTCGATTTATTGATCTTCAGTGGCAGTGCTCTACTGCTCATGTTCTGGAATCGCAGGAATCAGGCTTCCGTCACTGCCCTGCTCTGGATCGGTATCGCTCTGTTCGCATTTTATTTTTCGATCACCGAATGGTGTCACTTTCAGCGGGATACGATCATCCTTTTCCCGGCTTTGACTGCGCTCTGGTTAAGGCGGAAGCAGGTTGATCGTCTGCTCGAGAGTCAACAGTCAGGAACCGGGATTTCACTGTCTGCTGTCTGGGGCTGGGCTTTTCTGGAAGGTTTGTGCTGGGCAACAGCTTTCTGGATTAAACCCTTCGTGGCGGTCCCTGCGCTGTGTGTCTGGTGCGGATCACTGTTCTTAATCAGGCAGCCACGCAAACTGCTGGTGGATTTTTCCGGTTTATTGCTGGGTGGATTAGTGCTCGGAGCAGTCGGCATCATCTGGATGTGGCAGACAGGAGCCTGGAGCTGGTTTTACGATACCTTTACCAGGTGGAATCCAGAGTATGTTGAATCAAGAACAGCAGGCTGGAATTCATTGCGGTTTGCGCAGTTTCTATATCGGTTTTATCCCTGGTTTCTGTTGCACCTGGTTGCGGTGCCGTTGGCATTGTCCACACTCTGGACCTGCTGGAAAACTCGGAGACAAAGTCAAGCAATTCTGGCGATATCGCAACGGGATTCCCTGCTGTTATCGTTAATGTACCTGGGGTGGCTGTTTCAGTCGTATGCGTTCCAGCATCTGTTCGATTATGTACACTCACCCTCTCACCTGCTGGCGATCGGTGTGATCGGAGTTTATCTCAGCAATCGCATTCACCAGCAGTCTTTGAACTGGTATTGGAATACAGGGATCGCTCTGTTTGTGTTCCTGGCGGTTCTCTCGTTTCCCAACTTCAGACCGGAGCGAATTCAACTCTGGCAGACCTGTGTATTCCATTCCAGCGATCTGCAGCTTAAGTCGAAACTGGCATTAATGGTTCAGGTCGACTGGGACGATCTGGCAGCGGTGAAATCGTTTCTGGAAACACAGCAGCTGAAAGACCATGAGTTGCACTGCTATAACAGCACTCTGGTTTACCTTTATCCTGAACTGAATATAGAACCAGCAACCCGGTATGTCTTTTTTGATACGAGCCTGATTTTCTGTCCCACGCATCGTGGAGAGCTCATGAAATCAGTTAACGAGAGTTCGCAGAAGTTCATTGTCACCGATCTGCTGGAGAGTGGTTTTGATCGGGAAACGGCTTTAGCCAGATCAGAGAATTCAAAGCAGATCACTCCCCCGGCCTATCCTGTCAGCCTCAAAGGGGCTTACCCCTGGTCGCAACCGGTTGTCTTTCGGGCAGGACGTTACCTGGTACATCGGGTCAAACATCCGCTGGGGCGGTTTACCGGTAGTGGGTATCTTCCCACTGAAGAGCAGGTTCAGGCGTTTGCCCGACAACAGAAACTGCAGAAAGAGAAAAGTGACTCTGCTTCCCCGGTAGAAAACTGATCTCATTTCAGGGATCAGGAGCAGGTGCAGCTGCCTGTCTGCCGCGTGGATTTCGAAAGGCGGTCAGCAGTTGAACCAGGAGAATGAGAAGTGCCGTTACGGAAATAATCCGTCCGAGTTGAAAGCCTGGTGGCAGGTAAGACAGCTCAAGCTGATGCTCGCCGGCAGGAAGTGGAATTGCTCTCAAGGAGCAGTCAGCCGGGAGGACGGGCAGATCCTGGTTGCCAATTCGCGCGGTCCAGCCAGGATAATAGATATCTGAGAGCACCAGATAGCCGGGGGCAGACAGGCTGGCTTCGATTGTCAACTGATTGGGAGTTGCTTCCGTGATAGAAGCTGCTGTATAAGGCTGGCGTTTACCTCGCGGCAGGACATCCTGCTGCAGCAGCACCTGATTGCGGGGCTCGACGTTCGAAATCGCCGCCACGATTTTCTGGCTTGGTTGATTGGCATTAAAGGTTTTTGCATTTCCTGTGATGTAAGCTCTGGGGAGCGGATTCAGGTTTTCCAGAATCAGGTAGGGCAGCTGTTGAGATTGCTTGTTTCGCAGAGCGAATTCCTCAGGAATGGTTCCCTGCTCGATAATTTTCCAGCCTTCGATTTCCGGTTTCTGATCAGTCTGCAGGATCACATATTTGATGCTCATCAGATCCAGCAGCGGCTTTTGTGCCGTCGTGAGATCTGGTGACTTGAAGCCCGCCATCATCGCGGCGGCATCCGGTTGCGGAAAGGCAGCTGCGGCCAGCAGTCCCAGTCGGACGAGCGGGACGGGCTCGTATCCCTGGATTTTCATGATCTGATGCTGCCAGGCTTCGCGGTCGCTGAGTAGCTTCTGGTTAACCAGCACACGATGTTCGCCCAGGTTTTCCTTGAGAAACGAAATCAGCCTGGTTTCGCCTCGGAACGTACTTTGAGGGACGGTACTCAGAATCTGATTTGAATGGATACTGAGTTCCCCGATGCAGATCAGGCTGAGCAAGAGTGTGCCTGCGATTGCTGTTTTGCGGGAAAAACTGGCGAGCAGGAGTGCCATCAAACCTGCCAGGATCGCGGCAAACAGCCAGAACAGCTGCAATCTGAAAACCTGATCGGTTCCCATTCTGAATGTGACCTCGCCACGGGACTGCACGATCTGATAGCCAATCACCAGCAGCGAAACAGCCAGGCAAAGGCCTGTGATCAGACGCCAGGTTTTCTTGCGTTGATTCTCTGAAAGCTGAATCAGGGTTTCACATCCAAAGCCGGCCAGCATGGAGATGGCCAGGGAACAGAGCCAGAGCAGACGTGCGGGAATGCGAAACATGGAAAATCCCGGGATCAGTTTATAACAGAGCGTGTAAAACGGCAGATGGGGACCAAAGGCGAGCAGCAAGGCGGCCACGCCGATCAGAGTGAGGCGGATTACATTACGATCTTGACAGAAAACGCAGGTGCCCAGCAGAGCCAGCAGCAGCGGCAGGCAACCAAAGGAACAGATGGATTCCCAGTAATACAGACCGGGACCCTGGTATTGGTCAGGATGTCCCCACACAAAAGGGTCAATCAGCTGCAGTAAGCTGTATCCATTCAAACTCCCTTTATATAAGGCGGCCATATCGATCCCGCTGGAGCGAACCGCCTGCTTCGTGTAAATGAAAACAGGGATCAGATCAATGGCGACCAGTCCCGCCACAAACAGACTGACCAAAATCCAGTTTTTGAATCTGGCACCAGGAGTACTCATCCTTAATGAGCTCTCAGCAGCAACTTCCTGTTGATGCTCAGGGCTGGCGGACGTCTGACGTTTCTGACGGTAACGATCCACCAGGCATTCTATCGCCAGGGAGATACTGAGGAATAACAGCAGATAATACAGTTCCTGGACATGCCCACAGAAAAACGAAAGCGAGATCAGAATTGCCAGGAAGGGAACCGCTTTTCGGCTGCCTTCCCGCAGGAGTTCATATCCATACAGGATCCAGGGGAACCAGGCGATCTGTGTGACGGAGGTGAAATGACCTTCACCTGTTTTCGCTACAAAATAGGGAGCGGCCAGGAAAACAATCCCTGACAGCAGCGCACTGAAAAAACTCAGCCGGTACTTTCGTCCTAATACAAATGCTCCCAGTCCTGCCCACCAGTGGTGCAGGACCAGCGACCAGCTGATGGCATTGACGGCATTGGTAAAAAAGAACAGCCAGTTCCCCGGGTAAAACAGGGATGACTGCGGAGTTCCCAGCCAGGGCATGCCGAGGAGCGAGTACGGGTTCCAGTAGGGGAACTGCTGAAACTGCTCCCAGCAGATTTTCTGATAATTTTTAAAGGCAATGAATGCACTGGTCGTGTCATTATAGCCCTGGTTCTGGATGCCGACCAGTACATCGGAGGGATGGCTCAGCAAGGGAAAAAAGCATGCGCCGGCAGCGACGAGTAAAATCAGTGCAGCGATCAGATTTTGAAACAGTCTGGATTTCATGCGTTACGTTTTGTCTTCACCAGAAGGGAAGACTCCAACAGAAAGTTAAGTGTTTTGTAAAGAATCTGATACACCCCAGGGTAAACCGTTTGCGGACAGCAACATCTTCCGTAGCGGGAAGGTGATTCCAGGTCTCAGGTTCGGTCAGCAAGGATCAGTGGCTGATTGCTGCCAGCAGGCAATTCAAGAGCATAGATCATGCCAACCGGCGGATCCAAGGGCAGAATTAACCGGAGTACGGTTACGACAAGGTGCTTTGTGGCAACTTACTGCTGAAGAGGCATCAGTCCCGATTGGGAGGCTGCAAGCCGTGTGGTTCGATGATTTTACTGTACCACTCGGGACGCCGGTCTGCCAGGCGGTGAATCACATGCTTGTCTGGGACACGGTCGACCCGTTTGTTTCGCGCGCGGGCCGGATCGATGGTGGCGTAAAGGATTTCCGGATCGGTTCCCCGGGAGCAGGCTAATGTCTCCCCGGCGGTACCAGTGATGCGGCTCTTGCCGATAAACTCAAAGCCACGTTCCGATCCAATACGATTGACGGCGCAGTAGTAGATTCCGTTTTCCATGGATCGCGTGTTGATGGCATGCTCGGCGACATGTTCCGCGCCGGCAGGCCAGTTGGTTGGCAGCACGATCAGATCTGCTCCCTCAATCGTCATGATGCGCGAAGATTCGGGAAAGGCACTGTCGTAGCAGATATTGAGTCCAATATTGACTTCGGGATGCGCGTAGACAGCGAAATCGCGGTCACCGGGGAGCGCAAAGCGGTCGACTCCCAAGTAGGGCAGATGAATTTTGCGATAGCTGCCCAGAACTCCCTGGGGGGAAATCAGGACTGCCGCGTTGTAAACGCCCTGCTCTGCCTGTTCCAGCATCCCGACCACGACGGAATGATTCAGTTCACGACAGACTTCCTGTAATCTGTCGGTAGATGGACCCGGAATTGATTCCGCGTAAGGCAGGGCTTCTTCGAGACTGGCGAAGCAATAACCGGTCAACGCACATTCGGGAAACACGGTGAGGCTGGCACCTGCCGCAGCAGTTTCTTTGATTTTCTCGATGATACGGGTGAGATTTCCCTCTTTGTCCATGAGAGAAACATCCATTTGAACGCCGGCAATTTTCATTGATTGCGGTCCTCAGACTGTGTCCAGTTTTACTGTAGCGTCTCCAAAGCTATTTGAGCCGAGTATAACAGATTGAGAGACGCTCTGGTTAAATGCGATTCGCCCTGGAATTCTGGATGATGGAAGAACCCATTCCAGGCAGAATACTGATTATAGGAGCCAGCAACGCAGGTTTCCATTGTCTCTTATCAAAGTGCCACTGGATCAGAGTCGTTCTGTTGTTCTGAAGGGAGACGCCTGCTGGACCGGGGCATCGATGTTTTCAACGGGTGCGGCCTGTTGCGGTGGAATCAGCACACCGGAATCCACGAGTGTGATATAGGTCATCGTCAGCAGAATCGCGTAGGCGACGGCGTTGCCAAACAGGCCGTTTCCGAACCATTTGATGGCACTGCCCGAGGATTTCTTCAGACGAATGGTGATTCCCCTGCGTTCCACGCTGTAAACTTCATCCAGCACCAGGTGCGACAGAAAGCCGAGTGAGATTCCGCCCGCCATCAGAAACTTGACGGCATAAGAATCGCTGAAATAGGCCAGGAAGACGGTTTCCCCGGTGATGATCAGAGCCGGTATACTGTGGAACATGCCACGATGAACGGCAAATTTACTGAGGATTGCAGCACCACCGTAGCGGACCGCGGCGTAGGTGACGACAGCCATCAGGATGGCGTTGTCCGGGTCGGCCCCTTTGTGAATCATACACCGCATGGCAACGAAGGAAGCAACTGCTGCGGTGAGGGAGAACAGTTCCCTGATGGGACGGCCTGTTTCGGAATCGAGGTCAGGCAGCATACCGCCCACCCAGGTCAATACGCCAGCCAGAATTCCCTGCGTGGGCGTGAATCCCATGAACAGGCTGGCAATCGTTCCGTATCCGATTCCCAGTAAACCACTGACGCTGATATGTTCCTTATAACCGGCCATCCTGTTCTTCCCTGAAGCTTACGGTTTCATTCCGGAGTCGTTGAAGCTAAGTCCTTGCAGGGGCAATCTTAGCAGACCGGGGGGGAATCGATCAATGGGAGTTCAAATCACTGGATTTGACTGTGTTCCGTTTTGCTGTAGCGTCTCCCGGTTCATTGAGGACGAGTATATCAGAATGAGAGACGCACTGGTTAAATGTGACGCGATCTGGAAGCAGAAATCAGCTTCCGGACCCTGATCTGGTTCAGACTGTTCATCTGCGAGCAGTCTGGTGAGATCGCGTAGAATCGGATGGGCTGTGCTTCCTCTGGACAGTGTGCCGTTTTTCTGTAGTGCCTCTGAGGACATGGGTGCCGAGTATCATAGTTTGAGAGACGCTACTGTTAAAAAAGTCCTTCGTTCTCGTGGGAAGTGCCGTTCGCTATCGGTCAAGCCGCCTGATGGCATCCGCTGGACAAAGATTGTTTAACTACAGATCGCTTTTTTTCAGGATGAATTTTGATGACCGTTTTTATCAGCTTCCGTGATGGGGGACTATTTTGTGGAGGGGCGCGAGTGAGTCAAGAGGATCTGAATAAATTCGGGTGGCGAACCGGGTTGACCGAGGGCCGATCTGGTGTGATGCCGGGGCGGTGCTGTGGCGAAGGCCTGCGATGTGCGGCGACCCGCAGGATCACATTACGAATGAGTAAAGTTTCGAGCAGTGCAAATCTGGAAAATAAGGGCTGTTTTATAGTGAAGAACACGAACGACTGGTCCGTGTTTCAGTGCACTGTAAACTGGACACGCGCGCGACTCAGTTTGATGCATATCCTCTTTCGAGGCGCGGCGGGGTCAAGTCCAATTTTTTCAGTCTATGTTGCTGAATTCCTGAAAGGGAGGCATCGCAGGTTGATACGCTCCGAAACTGCACAAAGCACGAAATTCGTACTCGTTTCGATACAGAACAGAGTCGGAGCGGGTCGCTTACCGGGCGATGATCTGCAGCACTTCGTCTTTCAACGCGTCGTTGACTGCCAGGCCATTTCCCGAATAGATGGACGGTTTACCGTCGAAGTCGATCCAGTGCCCGCCGGCTTCTTCCAGGATGGGGAGCAGAGCGGCTGCATCCCAGGGGCTGAGGGTCGGGTCGACCATGACTTCGGCGCGACCGGTGGCGACCAGCATGTGACCGTAGCAGTCTCCCCAGCCTCGGGCGAGGTAGGAGTTGCGGCAGAAATGCTCGTACGCTTTCTGTTTGCCAATCGTTTCCCAGCGGGTCATGGTGGTGGTGCAGAAGACGGCGTCCGCAAGTTGAGATTTGTCAGAGACCCTCGCGCGACGCGGTTCCTGGTCGCGAATTTTCCACCAGGCGCCTTCTCCCTTGATGGCGTAAACCACTTCGTTCAACGCCGGGAACCGGCAGACACCCAGCACCAGTTTGCCGTTTTCTTCCAGTCCCATGAGTGTGCCAAACAGGGGGACACCCTGTGTGAACGGCTTGGTGCCATCAATGGGATCAAGAATCCATTTGAACTCGTTGGTACCTTCGACGGGTGGCAGTTCTTCTCCCAGGATACTGTCTTCAGGAAAGGCGAGCGTGATTTCTTTCCGCAGCAATTCTTCAGCACCACGATCGGCAATCGTTACCGGAGAGTCATCAGATTTTCGATCGACCTTGAGATCAGGAGACTGGTAATGCTGCATGATCAGCTCACTGGCTTTCTCTGATGCCGTTAAAGCCAGTTCCAGACGTGCTTTTAATTCAAATTTCTCAGAATGTGTATTCATGGTTTTGTTTCGAATATTTCTTGAATGTTGATGGTTGTCGATCGAATGAAAGTTTGCTTCTTTAAGCTGACAAGGCTATTGCTCTTCGAGGCGGTAGAGGTGCTCCCCTGCTTTTCTGACGAGCAGGATGCCTTCCTCTTCCCGGTCGGCAAATGCTTCGATGTCGATCGTGGCAGGATCTCGATAGCCAAGATTGATTTTCTCACACAGTTCCGGAGGAATCTGCGATGCCAGCGTAACACGAACCCGCGGACGTTCAATTCCGTTTTCAAAGGTCCCGGTCCCCCGGACGTGAGTCGAATGTGCCAGAATCCCCCAGGGGTAGTCTTTAAACTGATCCCACTGGTTTGTGAAATAGTCACGGACATGATAGCCGACCTCTTCAATCAGCTTGCCATGTGTGATCGAGATTCCTTTCATGTGGGGAGCGTAGATAATGAGTTCCCCGTCATCAGCGACCACCGGTTCCAGCTTGTACATGCACTTTCCGGCAACCCAGAGTTCATCGTACATCAGGGGCGCACAGGACAAAACCTGTTTGAAAGGTCGAGGCTTGCGTTTGATGTGGATCTGACCGGAAAGATCAGCGGCGGATTCCCAGGCGTCTTCAGGAGTTCCGTAAAAGAGGCCATACAGGGAACTGTCAGGAGCCACAACGAAAGTGATACAGCGTTTTTCATTCGGGATCATGGCGGCGGACTTGTTGACGACTTCGCGTACCGGTGTCTGTTTGACGCCGATAATGCCGACATTGGTGATCAACGCTCCCAGCCAGTGAAAGAAGTTCAGAAGATCCGGGCCGGAAATACCGGGGAAAAAGTACTTGCTGCCGCCGGAAAAGCCGACGACTTCGTGAGGAAAGACGGGGCCCATGACCTGCAGGATATCGTACTCTTTGATGCGTGCATTAATGGTGACCGGGACATCCATTTCCAGGAGTCCTGCTGAGATTAAAGAAGTCTGCTCTTTCGTGAGGGTCCCGATTTGTGTAAGCTTGTCAGGTTGGTCCCATTCATGGTTGTAAAGCCCGACATCCCTGTATTCCGACTGCCTGGCTGCTTCGGAGATCCCCAGCAGGCGGCAAATGTCTTTTTCAGGCATGGGAGGATGCGTCCCCAGCGCGACGAGGACGTCAATCCGTTTTGCGACGGGGCTGAGAATTCGATGAAAGGTCGAAAACAACAGGGATAAGGGAGCGGTGCGGGTCGCATCGGGCACGATCAGCAGAATGCTCTTGTTTCGATAGTCTTCAACAGGAAGGTTTGATTCAAACCACTGAATGACTTCCTGTTCGCTAAGAGTTTGATGGAGTTTTTCCATAGTCGCATATTGCTTTCAGAAAAGCCCGAGGCACACCATTGCTGTTACGGGCCGGACTGATGTTGAAAACAGATACTATAAAATATTTTTCAAAAAAGTGAATCGACTCAGCAGGCTGTGGGAGTCGTATATCACACTTTTTGTGGCTGAACCAGTCTCAAGGGGCGGAACTTGGCAGACTCTTTGAGATAACGGAATGTTCACTTCGATTTTTTAATGGAAGTCAAAAATTCAGAAGAAAACCCGCCATAATGACTGGTCAACAGCGACTGTGATCTAGTAACCTCGTAAGATGCGCTCTGAATGGGGTTTGAGGGTTGTAAGGCCCGAATCTTCAACCGGCTTTATTTGAGAGCCGCACGATGAAAATGTTTGTGTTCCGACCGATACTAGCGTTGGTCCAGGTTCAATTCAGGACTGACTTATGAAAATATCTGGGAGTGTCTCAATAATGCGAAACGCGTTTTGGGATCAGGCAGGAGGCCGTCCATGACGTTGGCAGAATTGCTGGAAAATCAATTTCGTGCCGATATCCGATTCCGTGGTGCAGCTTATATCGAGGCGGAACGGGTCGAACTGACCCGGATCACCGCTGACCATATTTTTGCTGTGGTACGGGATGGTGTCGAGTACCAGACGCAACTGTCACGCGATGATGGCAATCTGAAAACTTATTGCACCTGTGACCAGTTTCAGAAATTCAATGTCTGCAAGCATTTGTGGGCTTCGATTCTGGCAGTGGACGACGCCGGTTATCTGGCCGGTGCGGTCAAACCGGGCTATATTCCCCCATTTATCATCGAAAATGCCCCGCTCTCCTTTGATGAAGAGCTGGATGATTTTGAATTTTCGATGCCCGACGATTTCGAAATGCGAGGCGGACGGTCCCGGAAAACCAAATCGGGTTCCGGCAACAGTCAGTCCACAGCCGTCTCTTCCAAACCCCGATTACGTGACTGGGAAACGCGGCTGGTTGAGCTCAAGAATGAGTTCTCTCTGACTCCCGTACTCTCGAAAACCACGCAGCAGGAGCGAGAGATCTTCTATGAAATCGACATAGAAGAAAGTCTCGAATCCGGGCAACTGGTGGTACAGACATCTCAGCGTCAGCGACGTGCGAACGGACAATGGGGCAAGTTAAAACCACTCAAGCTGAAAGCAGGTCAACTCCAGGAAGTCGAACATGAAGACGACCGAAGGATTCTGGCCTACCTTTCCGGGGGAACCCCGGAGCGTACCAACTGGCGGGCACAGCAGACGGAAACCCAGGTTGCCGCCTTTCGCTACCGAATTCCGTATGAACTGTGTGAACTGATCCTGCCTCTGATGTGTGGTACAGGACATGTACGCTATCTGGAACGTCAGCCCGACGACGTCGATTCCCTGAAATGGGATGGTGAGAACACCTGGGAATTCTGCATGGGTGTGGAACGGGATCGGAAAAGTTCAAACTGGAAACTGCACGGTCACCTGAAACGGGACGATGAAATTCTGCAGATCACCTCGGCGCGTCTGATTGTGGCGGGGGGACTGGTGCTGACCAATGATAAAATTACACCGCTGGAAGACTATGACGCCTTCCCCTGGATCAAAATGATTCAGCAGAATGAGACAATTGAAGTAGAAGATGGCGAACAGCAGGAACTGGTTGATCGTCTGCTGGATATGCCGGTGCTGCCGCGACTGGAACTGCCGGAAGAACTGCATCTGGAAGAGATCACCTGTGATCCCAACCCGGAACTGCTGATTCATTCGCCGCAGAAAAAACGCTGGCAGCAGGATCGCCTGTATGGTGAAATCCACTTCAACTATCTGGACCATCTGGTATCCGGTTC